>NZ_JAMYUO010000039.1:0-43898 GCF_040323125.1 Mesorhizobium sp. M0062 | reverse complement strand
CCGTCGCAGGTCCTGATCCGGCCGCCCGATCCGTCTCCCTGGACGGGCGGCCGGCGCTCCTTACCCTCCCACTTGTGGGGAGGGTCGCTGCGCAGCAGCGGGGTGGGGAGGTGTGTCCCACCGCCCTACGAGATCCAACGGAAGAGCAGCATGACCCCTGGCATTCTCAATCATGGCACCGACGCCCTACCTCTCCCTTGCGGCGAGGTCGGACCGCAGGTTCGGGTGGGGGGCCGGCGCCGCACCCCCACCCCGCTGCTGCGCAGCGACCCTCCCCACAAGGGGGAGGGTAAATGACCATCACCACCACCACCCCGCCACGCGCCAGAAAACTGGTCGGTGCCGGCCGCCGGCAGTGGATCGGCCTGCTCTATGTCGCGCCGGCCGTGGCGCTGGTCGTCGTGTTCTTCATCATTCCCCTCGGCATGACCGCCTGGATGTCGCTGCACAACTGGCCGCTGATGGGCGAGCATTTTTACATCGGCTTCGACAATTACCGGGCGATCCTGCGCGACAACCGTTTCTGGAACGCGCTGAGCTTCACCGCCTACTACACCGTGATCGTCACCATCGTGATCTTCGCCGTCGCCTTTCCGCTGGCGCTGTTCATCGAAAAGCCCAGGCGGCTGACCGGCTTTTACCGGACATCCTTCTTCATGCCGGCGGTCGTCGGCTTCGCCTCGGCCAGCCTGCTGTGGTCGTGGCTGCTCAATGTCGATTCCGGCCTGTTCAGCCCGGCCGCCTACGATTTCGGCCTGACGGCGAAAAAGTTCAACCTCCTGGCGACGTTCCAGCCGGCCTTCTGGTCGATCATCGCCATGGTCGTCTGGAAGGTGGCGGGCTTCACCATGATCATCCTGATGACCGGCCTGCAGTCGATCCCGACCGATCTGCAGGAAGCCGCGATGATCGACGGGGCAGGGCCGTTCGCGCGCTTTCGCGCCATCACCCTGCCGCTGATGCGCCGCACGCTGGCGCTGGCGCTGATCCTGTCGATCGCCGGTTCGATCCTCGCCTTCGACCAGTTCTACATCATCCTGCGCGGCGGCCCGCGCAACCAGACGCTGACCGCCGTCTACTGGATCTTCAACCAGTCCTTCGTCTCGTTCAAGCTCGGCTATGGTGCGGCGCTGTCGATGATCCTGCTCGCCATCCTGGTGGCGCTCAGCCTGGTTCAGCTGTGGCTGCTGCGCAAGCCGGAGGGCATCGACTGATGGCGCAGGCAAGAAGCCGCAGCAGCCGCCTCTGGCTCAGGATCGCCGAGCATTCGACCGGCATGATCGCCTCAGTGCTGTTCATCGCGCCGATCGTCTGGGCCGTGCTGTCGACCTTCAAGCCGGCGCAGGAGGCGCGCCAGCCGCCGCTGCCGCCATGGCCGACGACAGGCTTCTCGGTCGAGAACTACCGCACGCTCGATACCTTTGGCGACGGCCTCTGGCTGCCGGCGCAAAACAGCCTCTATGTCGCCTCGATGACGGTGATCCTGTCGGTCGTCGTCAGCGTGCTGGCCGGCTACGGCTTTTCGCGCTTCCGGTTTCCCATGAAGGATGTGCTCTTCATCGTGATCCTGTCGACGATCATGATCCCCTTCCAGTCGATCCTGACGCCGATCTTCCTGGTGCTGACCAAGGTCGGCCTGCACAACACGCTGACCGGGCTGGTCCTGGTCTACACCACGCTGCAATTGCCGTTCTCGATCTTCATGATGCGCAACGCCTTCGACGCGGTGCCGCGCGAGATCGAGGAGGCCGCGCGCATGGACGGCGCCAACAACGTCACCATGCTGCTGAAGGTGATGCTGCCTTTGGTCTGGCCCGGCATCGTCACCATCGCGCTGTTTGCCTTCCTCGGCGCCTGGAACGAATTCCTCGCCGCGCTCGTGCTGATGACCGACCAGTCCAAATTCACGCTGCCGATCATGATGACGGCGCTTCAGTCGGGCCGCTTCGGCGCCATCGACTGGGGCGCGGTGCAGGCGGGCGTCACCGTGATGATGGTGCCGTGCCTGGTGCTCTTCCTCTTGCTGCAGCGCTTCTACATCCGCGGCCTGATGGCCGGCGCGGTGAAATGACCCGCCGTGAAATGACCACTATCCAACGGAGTGACACGATGACCGTTCAACCAACCGCCAAGCCCGGCAAACTCGCCTTCCGCCCGCTGCCGGTGCCGCAGGTCGATGTCCGCGGCTTCTGGGGCGACCGTGTCGATGCCGTGGCGTCGCGCACCGCCGACATCCTGTACGAGCGCTGCGTCGAGGCGCGCATGCTGGAGCAGATCGACCCGGACCGGCCCTCGCCGGGCGTCGTCATTCCGTTCCATTCGCCGTCGCCCGACGAGGCTGCCAGCCCCGGCTTCACCGGCTCGACGGTGACGACGCAGATGTTCTGGGACTCCGATTGGGGCAAGACCATCGAGACCGCGGCCTATTCGCTCTACCGGCGCAAGAACGCGGCGCTCGAGAAGAAGATCGATGCCGTCATCGACCTCTACGGCAGACTGCAGCAGGAAGACGGTTATCTCTCCAGCTGGTACCAGCGCATCCAGCCCGGCAAGCGCTGGACCAATCTGCGCGATTGCCACGAGCTCTATTGCGCCGGCCATCTGATCGAAGGCGCGGTCGCCTACTACCAGGCCACCGGCAAGCGCAAGCTGCTGGATATCATGTGCCGCTATGTCGACCATATCGCCGACACCTTCGGTCCGGAGCCGGGCAAGAAGAAGGGCTATTGCGGCCATGAGGAGATCGAGCTGGCGCTGGTCAAGCTGGCGCGGGCGACCGGCGAGCAGAAATACATGGACCTGGCCAGGTATTTCATCGACCAGCGCGGGCAACAGCCGCATTATTTCGACGAGGAGGCGCGTGCGCGCGGCGCCGACCCGAAGGCCTATCATTTCAAGACTTATGAGTACAACCAGTCGCACAAGCCGGTGCGCGAGCAGGACAAGGTCGTCGGCCATGCGGTCAGGGCGATGTACCTCTATTCCGGCATGGCCGACATCGCCACCGAATATGGCGACGATACGCTCAGGGTGGCGCTCGACCGGCTCTGGAACGATCTCACCACCAAAAACCTCTATATCACCGGCGGCCTCGGGCCATCGGCGCACAATGAGGGCTTTACCAGCGACTACGACCTGCCCAACGAAACCGCCTATGCCGAGACCTGTGCCTCGGTCGGCCTCGTGTTCTGGGCCAGCCGCATGCTCGGCATGGGTCCCAACGCCCGCTACGCCGACATGATGGAGCGGGCGCTCTACAACGGCTCGATCTCCGGCCTGTCGCTCGACGGCTCGCTGTTCTTCTACGAGAACCCGTTGGAGAGCCGGGGCAGGCACAATCGCTGGAAATGGCATCGCTGCCCCTGTTGCCCGCCCAATGTCGGCCGCATGGTCGCGTCCATCGGCAGCTATTTCTACTCCCTCTCGGACGACGCGCTGGCCGTCCATCTCTACGGCGACAGCACCGCGCGCTTCGACATATCGAACCGGGCGGTCAGTCTGATTCAGACCAGCAATTATCCTTGGGATGGCGCGGTCTCGATCCGGATCGAAGCCGACGCGCCGGTCGAGTTCACCTTGCACCTGCGCGTCCCCTCCTGGTGCGGCAAGGCGGCGCTCAAGGTCAACGGCGCCGCGGTCGATCTGGATGACATCACCAGCGACGGCTATGCCGCGATCCGGCGCGAGTGGCGCCAGGGCGACCGGGTCGAACTCGATCTCGAAATGTCGATCGCCCGTCTGTTCGCCAATCCGGAGGTGCGTCAGGACATCGGCCGCGTCGCACTTGCGCGCGGTCCGCTGATCTATTGCGTCGAGGAGACCGACAATGCCGGCCAGTTGCATCGGATCGCTCTGCCGCGAACGGCAAAAATCGAGGCGCATGCCGAGCCGAACCTGCTCGGCGGCATCGTCACGCTTTCGGCACTTGCCAGCAAGGAAGCGCAGGAAAACTGGGGACCCGGGCTCTATCGCACCGATCCGCCGGCGGTGAGCGAAACGAAAATCACCGCTGTCCCGTACTTTGCCTGGGACAACCGCGAACCTGGTGAGATGCTGGTCTGGCTGCGGGACGGATGAGTTACAGGCTGACGAACGCCGTCAGCGGCAAATGATCCGACGCAACCCGCGACAGCGGCGTGTCATGGGCTTCCACCGACGAGACCATGCCGTGCCGGTTGGCCATGATCCGGTCGAGCGCCAGCACCGGCAGGCCTGAGGGAAAAGTCGGCACCGCCGCCGGCGTGAAACCAAAGGTGGCGTGCAGCGTCTTGAGCGCCGAGCGGTTGCCCAGCCGCCATTCGTTGAGGTCGCCGAGCAGCAAGGTCGGCCTTTCATCCTGGTTGCTCATGATGTCGAGCACGACGCGGGCCTGCTCCGAGCGCGAGCGGCGCAACAGGCCGAGATGCGCGGCGATGACGCGCAGAGTGCGCGTTTCGTCGAGGTCGATCTCGGCAACCAGCGCGCCGCGGGGCTCCAGTCCCGGAAGCTTGATCTGATGGACGTCGCGCACGGTGCCGCGCTTGAACAAAAGCACGTTGCCGCGCCAGCCATGGCCCTTGCCGCTTCCGGAAACCGGCACCGGCACAAGCCCGGTTTCGTGTTCGATCCGGGCAAGGTCGAGCAGCCCGGCGCGATCGCCGAAGCGGTTGTCGGCCTCCTGCAGTGCGATGACGTCGGGGCCGATCTCGCGGATGACGCGGGCGGTGCGTTCGGGGTCGAACCTGCGGTCGGTGCCGATGCATTTGTGGACGTTGTAGGAGGCGACCACCATCTGGGCGCCTTCAATGTGCTTGCGCGGCGTCGCGTTCGCCTTGCGCGCTTTCCTGCCGCGGATCGACAGGAGCACTGTTTCAGGAAGGCTGCGTCCGTTTATGTCCATAGGCCTGCTATTCGATGTCCTGATTCTTTGTTCTATGCATATCGTTCTCTCACAACCGGGACCACTTCGAGGCGGTATGCATTAGAGATAGGGCGATCCCAGCCATAACAACCGGTCAAAAACCCGGATGAGAAATGGCCGCGCTTTCAAGGTTGCGAGTGTGACGGGTTTGGCGGAAGCGATTGCCGCTCCGATGCGCCCTTCGATCTCGGCGGCAAAGCCGGTATCCAGCACCTCCAGGTCGATTTCGAAATTCAGCCGCAGCGACCGGGCGTCGAGGTTGGAAGAGCCGACATAGGCCCAGACGCCATCGACCGACAACAGCTTCGAATGGTCGAATGACCCTTCATGACGCCAGACGCGGCAATAGTGCTTCAGCACCTGGTCGTACTGCGCCGTCATGGCGCGGCCGACCAGGAAGAGATTGTTGACCGCGGGCACGACGATGTCGATCTCGACACCGCGCCGGGCCGCCGTGACCAGCGCGCTGACAAATTCCCGGTCCGGCAGGAAATAGGGCGACATGATGCGGATCGATTTGCGGGCGACGGAAAATGCCCCCATCAGCAATTTATGGTTGGTTTCGATGCTGGCGTCAGGCCCCGACGCCACCGCCCGCACCAGGATCGGTTGACCGGGAGGCGGCGAGGGCTTTTCCACGTGCCAGACCTCGTCCTTGAGGGCCTCGTTGCCGGCAAAACGCCAGTCTTCGGCGGCAACCGCGAACAGGTCGGCCACGACGGGCCCCGTGACCTGGAAATGCGTATCCGCCGAACTGGCGCTGCCGGCGAATTCGGCCGAGAATCCCTTGCGGATGTTCATGCCTCCCGTGAACGCCACCACACCGTCGACGATCAGGATTTTCCTGTGCGTCCTCAAATTCGCATAGGGAAGTCTCAGGCCCATGACGATGTTGCCGTTGAACAGATCGACGGTGACGCCGGCTTCCCGGAGTGTCCCAAGAATGCTGGGCACGGAATAGCGCACGCCCACCGCATCGATCAGCACGCGAACCGTCACACCGCGCCGGACCGCTCCGGCCAGCGATCCGACAAAACGTCGTCCGATCTCGTCATTGTCGAAGATGTAGGTCTCGAGCAGGATGCTGCGCCGTGCGCCGTCGATCGCCCCGCACATTGCCGCGTAGGCTTCGTCGCCGGTCCTCAGGATGGTGATTGCATTTCCCGAAAGCAGGCCGCGCCGCGCCACCCTGTCGCCTAGCGTCTTCAGGCCGGCAAAGCGCTGGCCGAATTCGGCTGAGATGAGTGTTTCGAGCGCAATGTCGTGGTCGTGTTTGGCTGTCTCGGCTTCACCGGCGACGGGCCGCATGGCGCTGATCGTGGCGCGGCGGATGCGGTTGATGCCGGCAATGGCATAGATGATCGCGCCAAGGAACGGCGACAAGATCATCACGCCGACCCAGCCGGTGGCGGCGCGCACGTCTTCCTTGGTCATGATTGCGTGGACGATGCCGATGGCGGCCATCAGCATCGGAATGATCACAAGGATCAGAGGCCAGTAGGTCACAAAGGTCTGCCACATCGGCAGGACTATCGAGCCAGCGGCCGCAGAAGGCAATGTGGGGGATTAGTACCGGGCAAGGGATTAACCAGGACGGAGGCGCTCGCGCCTCAGTCCTTCGCCCGCTCCACATAGGCCCCGTCAGCCGTCATCACCACCACGCGGGTACCCGGCGCGATGTGCGGCGGCACCAGCGTGCGCACGCCGTTGGAAAGCACGGCCGGCTTGTATGACGACGACGCCGTCTGGCCTTTGGTCGTCGGCTCCGTCTCGACCACTTCGAAAGTAGCGCGCTGCGGCAGCACCAGGGCTATGGCGATGCCGTTGAACTGCGAAATCTGCACCGCCATGCCTTCGAGCAGGTAGGGCGCCATGTCGCCGACCACGCTTTCCGGCACCGCGACCTGGTCGTAGCTTTCCGGGTTCATGAAGTGATACCCCTCGGCGTCGGCGTAGAGGAAGGTGTGCTCGCGCTCCTCGACATAGGCGCGCTCGACCTGCTCGGTGGTGCGGTAGCGCTCCGAAACCTTCACCCCGTCGGAGATGCGGCGCATGTCGAGCTGGGTGACCGGCGTACCCTTGCCAGGGTGGATGTTTTCGGCAAAGAGGATCACGTAAAGCTTGCCGTCCTTGTCGACGACATTGCCTTTACGGAGCGAACTGGCGATGACCTTCACCACGGTTTTCAATCCTAGACTTCGTTGGCCTGAAACGATCGTTCGGCGCAAATCGGCTGCGAGAGCCGTCGCCGTAGCGCATCTTGGCCCGAACCGCCAGCCCTGTCAGCAATTCCGTTGCCCGGCAAACCCATGACTGGCGCTTCGCCCTGGTGGACGCCGGATGTTCACGCCGACCGCCGGCCGCGGCTGATGGCCCGCAACGCCATAGCTGCCGCAATGCGCGGCTGGTTTGGCGAGCGGGACTTCATCGAGGTCGAGACGGCGGCATTGCAGATTTCGCCCGGCAACGAGGCGCATCTCTCAGCCTTCGCCACCGAGGCGATCGGCGCCGACGGCGCGCGCCGGCCTCTTTATCTCCACACCTCGCCGGAGTTCGCCTGCAAGAAGCTGCTGGCCGCCGGTGAGCGGCGCATCTTCAGCCTGGGCGCCGTCTGGCGCAACCGCGAGCGCGGCCCCTTGCACCATCCCGAATTCACCATGCTGGAATGGTATCGGGTCGGCGAAACCTATGACAGCCTGATGGCCGATTGCGCCGAACTGCTGAAGCTGGCAGCCGAGCGGGCCGGCGCCAAAACCTTCCGCTTTCGCGGCCGCGAGGCCGATCCGTTCGCCGAACCGGAACGCGTGAGTGTGGCGGAAGCTTTTGCGCGTTACGCCGGCATCGATCTTCTTGCCACCGTTTCTGCCGATGGCGGCACAGACCGCGCCGCACTCCATGATGCTCTGGTCAAGGCCGGCCTGCGCACGGCCGACGATGACAACTGGGCCGATTTGTTCAGCCGGGTAATGGTCGAGAAGGTCGAACCGGTGCTGGGGCAGGGGCGGGCCACCATCTTGTACGGCTATCCGATCTCGGAAGCGGCGCTCGCCCGGCCGAGCGCGGAGGACCAGCGCGTGGCCGAGCGCTTCGAGCTCTATTGCTGCGGCGTCGAGCTCGCCAATGCTTTTGGCGAACTGACCGATCCGGCCGAGCAGCGCCGGCGCTTTGCCGCCGAGATGGACGAGAAGGAGCGCGTCTATGGCGAGCGCTATCCGCTGGATGAGGATTTTCTCGCCGCCCTCGCCATCATGCCGCAAGCCAGCGGCTCGGCGCTCGGCTTCGACCGGCTGGTGATGCTGGCAACGGGCGCGACGAGGATCGATGACGTGATCTGGACGCCGGCCGCCACTCCTTGACGGAAATCGGCCTCGGTTAAACTCACAACCGGTCAAGCCGCGCGTCTCTGGCGGCCGCCGCCGCGGATAGCTTTCGCGCTCCGCTCGGGCGCTTTGCCGCAGCGGGACAATTGTCCGTGCGCCATTGCACAAGCCGCATTGGGACAATAGATGGTGCAACAGCCGCTACCGCCCGGCGCGGCTTCAGCCAGGACCACGCGCATGACCGATACATCAGAGGCAGCGAAATTGACCGACCGCGTCGCGGCACTGGTCGAGGCTGCCAAGCGGGCCGGCGCCGACGCCGCCGACGCGGTTGCCGTGCGCGGCCGCTCGATCGGCGTGTCGGTGCGGCTGGGCAAGGTCGAGAACACTGAGGCGTCCGAGGGCGACGATGTCTCGCTGCGCGTCTTCGTCGGCAACCGGGTGGCGAGCGTCTCGGCGACGGCGGCATCGGACCCCAGGGCATTGGCCGAGCGCGCCGTGGCCATGGCCAAAGTCTCGCCCGAGGACCCCTATCAGGGTCTCGCCGATCCGGCTTTGCTGGTCGGCAAGGTGCGCGACCTCGATCTGTTCGACGCCACCGAGGTTTCGGCCGATCAGTTGAAGGAAGCGGCCCTTGCCGCCGAGGAAGCAGCCCTTGCGGTCAAGGGCGTTACCAATTCGGCCGGCAGCGGCGCCAGCGCAGGCCTCGGCGGGCTGGTGCTTGCCACGTCGAGCGGCTTCGTCGGCCACTATGTCGCGTCGCGCTTTTCGCGTTCGGCCAGCGTGATTGCGGGTGAAGGCACCGGCATGGAGCGCGACTACGAATACTCCTCGAACCAGCATTTTTCCGATCTCGACGCGCCGGAGCTGATCGGCCGCAAGGCCGGCGAGCGCGCCGTGCGCCGCCTCGGCGCCCGCAAGGCGGCGACCGGTCCGGTCAAGGTGGTGTTCGATCCGCGCGTCGCGCGCGGCATTGCCGGTCATCTCGCCGGCGCCATCAACGGCGCTTCGGTGGCGCGCAAGACCAGTTTTTTGCGCGAGATGATGGGCAAGCAGGTTGCGTCGGCTGCCATCACCGTCACCGACGAGCCGCTGCGGCGTCGCGGCCAGGCCTCGCGCCCGTTCGACGGCGAAGGCGTCGAGGGCGAAAAGCTGTTGATGGTCGAGAACGGCGTGCTGAAGCACTGGTTCCTGTCGACGTCCGCCGCGCGGGAATTGGGGCTGACCACCAACGGACGCGGCGCGCGCAGCGGCTCGTCGGTATCGCCGTCTTCGACCAATCTCGCCATCGAGCCGGGCGACAGGACGCCGGAAGACCTGATCAGGTCGCTAAAATCCGGCTTTTATGTCACCGAAGTGTTCGGCCAGGGCGTCGACATGGTGACCGGCGAATACAGCCGTGGCGCATCCGGCTTCTGGATCGACAATGGTGAGCTTGCCTATCCGGTGGCCGAGGTGACCATCGCCTCGAATTTGAAGACGATGTTCCTCAATATGGTTCCGGCGAGCGATCTTGACCGCGATTTCGGCACTGCCGCACCGACGCTGCTGATCGAAGGAATGACCCTTGCCGGAGCGTGACCCGGTCATATCGGCCGGGGCCTCGGAAGACCTCGATCTGCTGCGCGACGCCGCCCGCGAGGCGGGCGCGATCGCCATGCGCTATTTCGGCAAAAACCCGCAAGTGTGGATGAAGGGCGGCACCTCGCCGGTCAGCGAAGCCGACCACGCGGCGGACGCCTATCTGCGCGAGACCCTGCTTGCGGCGCGGCCGGACTATGGCTGGCTGTCGGAGGAAACGACTGACGATCCGGCACGGCTTCTGGCGCGGCGCACCTTTGTCGTCGACCCCATAGACGGCACCCGCGGCTTCCTCGAAGGTCTGCGCTCGTGGTGCGTCAGCGTCGCGGTGGTCGAGAATGGCCGCACGCTCACCGGTGTGCTCGAATGTCCGGCCAAGGGCGAAACCTATTGGGCGCTGCCTGGCCATGGAGCTTTCCGCAACGGCAAGCCGATTGCCGTGCGCTGCCTGGGTAAGACGGTCGAGATCGGCGGGCTGAAGCAGTTGATCGACCTGATGCCGGCGCAATGGCAAAGCCGGGTGCGGCGCGCGGCGCACATTCCCTCGCTCGCCTACCGGCTGGCCATGGTCGCCAACGGCACGCTCGACGCAACCTTCGTCAAGCCCAACGCGCATGACTGGGATATCGCCGCCGCCGATCTCATCTTGCGCGAGGCTGGCGGCGCCGTGCTCGACGGCCATGGCCGCGCGCCGCTTTATGCCGGGGAGATCATCCGTCACGGCGCGCTGGTCGCCGGCAGCGGGCAGCTGCTGACCGTGCTTGCCGGCGTCATTGCCGATACGGAAGCGTGATCGAAGGTTCCAAAGTCGGCAGCTTTGGGCTAGACCTGTCGCAAACTCACAATATGTGAAGGACCGAAATGGCCGCGGAAGACGGAAAGAAACAGCTTTTGCACCTGGTGTTCGGCGGCGAGCTGAAGAAGCTGGGAGGCACCGAGTTCCGCGATCTCGACGCGCTCGACATCGTTGGCGTTTATCCGGACTATCAAACCGCGCACACCGCGTGGAAGGCAAAGGCGCAAGCCAGCGTGGACAATGCCCATATGCGCTATTTCGTCGTCCATCTGCACCGGCTGCTCGACCCTGAAAGCAAGGCCGCCGGTTGACAGCGATGGAGCATGAAGCGGTGAAAGGGCAGCCCACCGGCGCCGCGGTCCGAAGAAGACGCGGCGGCAGTTCGAAGACATTCTGGCGCAAGATCCGCGAGCCGTTGGCGCAGTCGCGAATCGTCAAGAGCATGATCGTCAGCCTGCTCGCCCAGTTCGTCCGCCTGGTGCGCCTGACCAACCGCGTGGTCGAAGGCTCGGCTAAATTTTCAGGCGGCGACTACGCCGAATTCGAACCCGGCATCATCGCGCTCTGGCATGGCCAGCATCTGCTGACCCCAGCCTATTATCCCAAGGGACGGCCGCTGGTCGCCATGGTCTCGCGCAGCGCCGACGCCGAACTCAACGCGCTGATGATCGAAAAATTCGGCATCGAGGCGGTGCGCGGCTCCGGCGGGCGTGAAAGCACGAAGCATCTCGACAAGGGCGGCGCCAAGGCGCTCATCGCCCTGAAAAAGTCACTCGTGGCCGGCAAGAACGTCGCCATGATCGCCGACATTCCCCACGGCACGCCGCGCGACGCGGGGCTTGGTATCGTTCTGCTGGCACGCCTTTCCGGCCGGCCGATCATGCCTGCCGCCATCGCCACCAGCCGCCGCAAGGTGCTGGAAAGGAGCTGGGACAAGACCACCATCAACCTGCCGTTCGGCCGCTCCTCGATTGTCATCGGAACGCCGGTTTTCGTGCCGGCCAATGCCGACGAGGCCGAAATGGAGCGCAAGCGCCAGGAAGTCACGGCCGCGCTCAATGCCGCAACCGCCGAGGCCTATCGGCTCGTGGACGGCAGGCCATGAGCGTCGGCTGGGCGCGCGCCTTCCTGGCGGCCTACCGCCTTGCCGGTGCAGCCGCCTATCCGCTGATGGGTCCCTATGTCGCCTGGCGCACATCGCAGGGCAAGGAAGACCGCAGCCGCAGCCGTGAGCGCTACGGCGTTGCCGGGCGGCCGCGCCCCGAAGGGCCGGTGATCTGGATCCATGCGGCAAGCGTCGGCGAGACCCTTGCGGTCGTGCCGCTGGTGCAAAGCATCCTCGACTACGGTGTCAACATCGTGCTGACGACGGGCACCGTCACTTCGGCGCAGGTTGCCGACGAACGGCTGGGCGACCGCATCATCCACCAATATGTTCCGCTCGACCTGAAGCCGGCCGTCAGCCGCTTTCTCGATCACTGGCGGCCGGACCTGGCTATCATCGCCGAATCCGAGATATGGCCGATGACGATCCTCGAGCTCGGCGCCCGCCACGTGCCGCAGGTGCTGGTCAACGGCCGGCTTTCCGACCGTTCGTTCAAATCCTGGAAGAAGCGCGCCAACATCGCCGAGGCGCTGTTCGAGAACCTCGCACATGTCGTTGCCCAGTCGGATGTCGACGGCGAACGGTTTCGCGCGCTTGGCGCCCGGCCGGTCACCGTGTCCGGCAACCTCAAGGTCGACACCTTGCCGCCGCCGGTCGACGAACGGGCGCTGGCGACGCTGAAGCGCCAGATCGCCGGCCGCCCGACCTGGGCGGCAATTTCGACCCATGACGGCGAGGAGGTGGTCGCGGCGGAAGTCCACGCCACGCTCTACAAGCGCCACCATGGCCTGCTGACGATCATCGTCCCGCGTCATCCCGACCGCGCCGAAGCGCTGGCCGCACAGATTTCCGGCATGGGCCTGAAGCTGGCGCGGCGCAGCAAGGGCGACCGGATCACCGCCGACACCGATATCCTGCTCGGCGATACGATCGGCGAGATGGGGCTTTATCTCCGGCTGACGGAAATCGCCTTTGTCGGCCGCTCGCTGACCTCGGAAGGCGGCCAGAATCCGCTGGAGCCGGCCATGCTCGACACCGCTGTGCTGGCCGGCCGCAACGTCCAGAATTTTCGCGAGGCCTATCAGCGCCTGCTCGACAGCGGCGGCGCCAAGCTGGTGCGCGACCGCGACATGCTGGCCGGCGCCGTCAATTTCCTGCTGAGCAATGAAGTTGCGCGCCATGAGATGATGGCGGCCGGTGCCGCCACAGTCGACCAGATGCGCGGTGCGCTGGCGCACACGCTGAAGTCGCTCGAGCCTTATATCCAGCCATTGATCGTCAAGTCGCGCCTGAAGGGCGCCGACGGGCGATAGGTGGCGTCGGAAGCACCACCTTTCTGGTGGGAAGCGCCGGACTGGCGGGTCTTTGCGCTGTCGCCGCTATCAGCGGTCTATGGCATGGTCGCCGGCCGCCATATGCATCGGGCGATACGTGAAAAGATCGACGCGCCAGTGCTTTGCGTCGGCAACTTCACCGTCGGCGGCAGCGGCAAGACGCCGGTCGCCATCGCGCTGGCCAAGCAGGCCCGGCGCATGCAGCTCAATCCCGGATTCCTGTCGCGCGGCCATGGCGGCTCGTTCGCGCAGCCGCATGTCGTCGATGCCAGTCACGACGCTGCAAAGCATGTCGGCGACGAGCCGCTGCTTTTGGCCGAGCACGCGCCGGTTGCGGTGAGCCCCAACCGCGCTGCCGGCGCCAAGCTGCTCCTGGAAGCCCATGGTTGCGATTTCCTGATCATGGATGACGGTTTTCAGAGCGCGCGCATCCATATTGACTATGCGCTGGTCGTCGTCGACGCCCGCTACGGCATCGGCAACGGCCGCGTCATTCCGGGTGGACCGCTGAGAGCCAACATCGTCGACCAACTGGTGTTCACCGATGGGCTGTTGAAGATGGGCGAGGGCGCTGCCGCCGACAAGGTCGTGCGCCAGGCGGCGCGCGCCGGCCGGCCGATCTTCGAGGCGCATGCCGAGCCCGCCGCCAAGGAGCGGTTCGCCGGCCGGCGGTTCCTCGCCTTTGCCGGCATCGGTCACCCCGAAAAATTCTTCGAGACGCTGCGCGGCACGGGCGCGGAAGTGGCGCTGAGCCGGTCGTTTCCGGACCATCATTTTTATGCCCCCGACGAACTCGCCGAACTGGCGGCAACCGCGCGCCGTGAGGGACTGGGCCTCGTGACCACCGCCAAGGACGCAGCCCGGCTGCGCCACGGCGCTGCCCCGGCCGATTTCCTCGCTGAACTCGCCGTGCTGGAGATCGACGCCACGTTCGAACTCGACACTGTGCCGGAGCGCATCATCGACGAGACGCTGGATGCCTGGAGACAGCGGAAGCTGCGAGGGTAGGGCGTGCAGCGTCACGCGGAGATGCTGGCGGGACAGCACCCCCCTCTGGCCTGCCGGCCATCTCCCCCGCAAGGAGGGAGATCAGCAGCTTTGCCAATGGCGCTCATTCTGCAACGCTGTTGATTTGGCGAAAGCAAAGATGATCATCCAATCTCCCCCGTTGCGGGGGAGATGTCCGGCAGGACAGAGGGGGGTGTGAAGGAACGCGACCAACGGCTCTGTGCGCGCCTTTAACCCCGGCTGCGCAGGTCCGGATGCATCTCGATCTCGCGGCGCAGCGAGGCGGCGGCGCTGACATAGGGCTCCTGCCTGGCGACGCTCCAATATTTGAGCTCGTCCAGCGGAATGCTCTCGCCGGTCACCGCGCAGCGCACGAAGGCGCCGGGGCTGGTGACCTGGAAGTCGCCGTCGAGATAGCGGATACGGGCTTCCTTGCCGCCGGGGCCTTCGAAGCGGTTCATCATGGAGTGGTGCCAAGGTTCATGCTGATTTCATCGCCATAAATTGCCGGCAAGGTCAAGCTTGACGCAATGCTGAGGCGCTATTGTCGCTCCAAACCATTCTTATGGGACCGGTATGGACATTTCATCCGCCCGCCTGACCGCGCTGCTGCGTGAGGCCATGATGTTGGCAGCATTGCCGTCGGCGAAGGCCGATCCGGCGAAAGCAGCACTTATAAAGGCGCTGGTGCAGCCGCCGACGCCGTCCGGCGCGCCTTTGCAGCAGGCAGCGGCGCCGGCGCTGCAGGCGCTGTTGTCCGCAGCCACCGCAAAGGGGCAGCAGACGGGTTCTGCCGAGGTCCTGCAAGCCTATCTGGCCCTTGCCGAGCCTAGTGACGCCACGCCCGACGATACCGGGCCGACAACCGCTGCGATAGGCAAGGCGACGCCAGCCAACGACGATGCACAGCGCGGTCTGCCGCTGCCGCCGGCAAGGGCCGAAGATGGCGCTGCCGCAAAGCCCGCAGGACTGCCCTGGTTTGCGCTTCTCGCACCCGTGGTTTCGCCGCAGCGCCGCGCTGCCACCACCGATATGCCAATGAAGCGGGAGCAGGCGACGTCTGGGCCGAATGACGCGGCCCAGCCGCAAGGCCGAAAGCAGACGCGTGTCGGTCTGATGGCGCTGGCAACCGGGTTTCTGGCCGTCGCCATTGTCGGGCTAGCCCTGCTGGTGCTTCGCTGAGCACCGAACGATCGCCGCTATCGCTCGGCTTCGAGGAATGCTTCCATCTTGTCCATCGCCAGCCCCGCCTCGACAGCGATACGGCGTGAAAGTTCGGCGGCAGCCGTGCGTGGCCGCCCCAGCGGTCGGTCGAGCCAGTACGACACCGGGTTCAGCGCCGTGCGCTCGTCAACGGCGACGATGCGGCCTGCCTCCAACTGGTGTCCGGTCAGCGGTGGCCGCGCCAGCGCGATGCCGAGCCCGTAAGCTGCGGCGTCGAGCACCAGATTGTAGTCCTCGAAGCGGCGATCCTGCGGGCGCGGGCGGTAGTCCATCCCTTGCGCGGCAAACCAGGCACGCCAGCCGGAGGCGTCGGAATCGTTGATCAGTGGAAACCTCAGCAGCCGGGCCGGGGCGCCGCGGCCGATCTCGCGGGCAAGGCCGGGCGCGGCGACGGGAAAGACATGTTCCTCGAACAGCTTCACCGAGATGCGGCCCGGAATGCCGCCGCGGCCGCAGCGGACCGACAGGTCGATGCCTTCATCGGCAAGGTCGGCCTGGCGGATGTCGACGTCGAGGACGATGCGCAGCTTGGTGGGATTGTTCTCCAGCGCCGCCATGCGTGGCATCAGCCACAGCCCGCTGACGGAGGGTATCGAGGTCAGCCGCACCACGGCGGTGCCGCGCGGCTCGACCCAGCGGTCGGAATGGCTGGAGATCAGCGCAAAGGCTTCCGCCGTGCGCAGATGCAGGCGGTTGCCCTCGATGGTCAGCGAGACGCCGCGCGCGCCGCGGTCGAACACTTTCAAGCCCAGCCAGTCCTCCAGCTTGGCGATCTGCCGGCTGACGGCGCCGTGGGTGATGTTGAGCTTCTCGGCCGCGGCCGAAAAGCTCCCCGTTCGCGCCGCCGCATCGAAGGCGCGCAGGGTCTCGAGCGGCACCATTGTGTCTGAGCTGTGATCCATAGTCACAGGTGATCCTCGATTTGATCGTTTGTCAACGGCGCCGAAAAGGCGCTTTCTGCCTTTCAACACTCTGGGAACCCGAGGACAGGCAGATGAGCGCAACGACCAGCACGTCGAATCCGACACAGCGGATGGACACCACGGCGGCCATCGCCGTGGCGTTGACGGTGGTCGGCTGGGCCTCGGCCTTTCCGGCGATCCGTGCCGGCCTCGCCGCTTTCGGGCCGCTGGAACTCGGTGCGCTGCGCTTTGCCATTGCCGCGGTGCCGGCGGCGATCTTTCTTGCCGTCAAGCGCCCGGCGCTGCCGAGGCTCGACGAAGTGTGGCGCCTGGTCTTTGGCGGCGCCATCTTCGTCGCGCTCTACACTGTCATGCTCAATTTCGGCGAACTGACCGTGTCGGCGGGTGCCGCCGGTTTCATCATCAATGTCAGCCCGATCTTCACCGCCATCATGGCAATGGCATTGCTCGGCGAGCGCTTCTCAAGCTGGGCCTGGTTCGGCACGGCGATTTCTTTCGCCGGCATCGGCATCATCGCCGTGGCTGACGGTAATGGCTTGAGTTTCGACACCGGCACGCTGCTGGTTCTTGGCTCCGCGCTGTGCTCGGCCGTCAACACGATCGTCCAGAAGCCGCTCTTTGCCCGCCATCACCCGCTGACCATTTCGGCCTCCAACATGATCCTTGGCGCGCTTTGCCTGGCACCCTTTCTGCCAAGCGGCTTTGCGCAGGCCGCGGTCGCCAACACAGCCGGGATCGGCGCCGTGATCTTTCTTGGCATCGTGCCCAGCCTGATCGCCTATGCCGCATGGGCAACCGCTCTGTCGCGTCTTCCGGCAGCGCGCGCCTCGAACTTCCTCTATCTGGTCTCGCCCATGTCGGCCCTGATCGGCTTCTTCTGGCTGGGCGAAGTGCCGACGCTACTTGGTATCCTCGGCGGCGCCCTGGCGCTGGGCGGCGTGATCGTGGTGAATTTAAAGCTTTAAAACAAATTATTTGAGCTGTTTTCGGACTCAAACCGAGAACCGCTTCCATCAGAATGCAGACACCCAGAGGAAGGACAGCTATGGTACGCTGCCTTCACTGGGGGACGGAATGGGAAGACTGTTCATATCGGCAATTTTTTTGCGTTTTGCTGCTGACCGGGAAAGCCGCCGCGGGCTGGTATCGGGTCGAAAACTACGAAGGCTCCATCGGACCTAACCCCGTCCACCTATCGCTGCAGAGATATGACAGTTTCGGCAGCGGGATTACGGTCGAGGGGAGCTATTTCCACGACGCGAAGCAAAGCCCGATAGCGGTGTACGGCAAGATCAGTGGCACCAGCGTCTTCCTTTGCGAGATTGCGGACGACAGGGAGTTCGACCGGGTGCTGGTCATGGGATCGAAAACGCCCGTTGGCACCACCGGATGTCCGTTTTCTCTCGACCTTGGCGAAAGCGGCGCAACAGGGACTTGGAGCAAGGGCTCGGACAAGTTCCCGATCACGCTGAAGAAGGTCGCAAACCTCGACGATACCGGTGAGGCGAAGGTTGACGGCACCGTCGAGATTCCCTTCTGGGCGCAGACAGCAACCCACAGATTTGCCGGGGTCTACGAGAAAGCGGGCTTTCTCGTCTGCATGAATAAGCTGCGGGTCATCGATAAGAAGAAAAAGAAGGTCGTTCAGGCAATCGCTTTCGATGACGACGATTGCGATGCCGGCATGCTGATGACTCCCATCTACATGAATGTTCAAAAACAGGTTGGGAGAAGCTTCGAGATAATCTCCGTGAATTTTCGCGGCGGTAGCGCCGGTTACTCAAGGGATTACGTTTTCTCTCATAGGTTCAAGGATTATCGCCTGTTGGTGAATTGAGCGTGTGGCCTGACCTGGCTTGTGCTCACCGCCGCCCAAACAGCCGCTCTATGTCGGCGAGCTTGAGTTCGATATAGGTCGGGCGGCCGTGGTTGCAGGTGCCGGAGCCGGGAGTCGCCTCCATCTGTCGCAGCAGTGCGTTCATCTCCTCGGCCTTGAGCAGCCGGCCGGAGCGCACCGAGCCATGGCAGGCCATGGTGGCGGCGATCTTGTCCAGCCGCTCTTTCAGCGTCTCGACGGTATCGTTGTCGGCGATCTCGTCGGCAAGATCACGCACCAATTGCTGGACATTGGTTTCGCCGAGCATCGACGGCGTCTCGCGCACCGCCACCGCGCCGGGACCGAAACGCTCAATGCCAAGGCCGAACCGGGCCAGCGTTTCGGAATGCATGGCCAGCCGCTCGGCATCCTCTTCCGGCAGGTCGACGATCTCCGGCAAGAGCAGCATCTGCGAGGGCACGGCCCGGGAATGCAGCGCATCCTTCAGGGCTTCGTAGACCAGCCGCTCATGCGCCGCATGCTGGTCGACGATGACAAGCGAATCCCTGGTTTGCGCGACAATATAGTTTTCGTGCACCTGCGCGCGCGCAGCACCGAGCGTTGTGCCAAGCAGCGTCTCGGCCGGCTCGGCCGTGCCTGCACGCGCGTCGGCGCTGACAAGCGGCCCGGCATCGAATGCAGCCTGGTCGTTTTCGCGGAAGCCGGCGCCGTCAAATCCCATATCCAGCGGCCGCTGCGGCGAGCGATCGAACCCGGCAAAGCCCGATGCGCGGTGGGCCGCGTCGTAGCTGCGATGGCCGTTGGCCGGGCCGGCATGGGCGTAGGACGCCGCCCCCGGCCGGAACGCCGCCATCATGCCGGCGGCACCGCTGGTGGCGGCGCGGATGCCGGCATTGGCCAGAGCCTCGCGGATGGCGCCGACGATCAGCCCGCGCACCAGGCCGGGGTCGCGAAAGCGCACATCGGCCTTGGCCGGGTGGACGTTGACGTCGACGGTCGCCGGATCGAGCGTCAGGAACAGCACGGTCACCGCGTGCCGGTCGCGCGGCAGCACATCGGCGAAAGCGCCGCGAATGGCGCCGGCAATCAGCTTGTCGCGCACCGGACGGCCGTTGACATAGGCATATTGCTGCAGCGCGTTGGCGCGGGTGAAGGACGGGATCGAGACGTGGCCGGTCAGGTGCACGCCGTCCCGGCTGGCGTCGATAGCGATGGAATTGTCGGGAAACTCGGCGCCCATTACCTGGGCGACGCGGCGCAGGCTGCCCTCGGTACTGTCATCGGTCGCCGGCAATTCCAGCGTCGAGCGGTCCGAGCCGGCCAGCGTGAAGCGCACGGCGGGGAAGGCGATGGCGATGCGCTTGAGCACGTCGCTGGTGGCCGAGCTTTCGGCCCGCTCGCCCTTCATGAATTTGAGCCGCGCCGGCGTGGCAAAGAACAGGTCGCGCACCTCGACCGTTGTGCCGCGATTGGCCGCCGCCGGTTTGACCGCCGAAACGCGGCCGCCTTCGATGGCGATCTCGGCGGCAGCGTCGCCTGCGGTCGTGCGCGAACGGATCGACAGCCGCGCCACCGAACCGATCGACGGCAATGCCTCGCCACGGAACCCGAGCGAGCGGATATCGTGAATGTTGTCGGCAAGTTTCGAGGTGCAGTGGCGCGCAATGGCCAGCGCCAGTTCCTGTTCGGGGATACCGGAGCCGTCATCGGTGACGCGGATCAGGTTCATCCCGCCGCCGGCAGTGACGACCTCGACGCGGGAGGCGCCGGCGTCGAGCGCGTTTTCGACCAGTTCCTTCACCACGCTCGCCGGACGCTCGATGACTTCGCCGGCGGCGATCTGGTTGATCATCGTTTCCGAAAGCTGGCGAATGGGCATGGGGGTATTATAGGCGGATTCGAAGGGTGTGCGGAAGGCTTCAATGAATGCCGGACATTGGAGACGCCAGCGGGACAGCACCCCCCTCTGGCCTGCCGGCCATCTCCCCCGCAAGGAGGGAGATCAGATGTCACGACGGCTTTCGCCAATCTCCAATGCTTGAAGGGTGACGCGACATATGAACTGCCAATCTCCCCCCTTGCGGGGGAGATGTCCGGCAGGACAGAGGGGGGTGTGAAGGAACTCCGCGATAGTGACTACGCTACAACCGATTTCAAGCTTGCGCCGCCAGCCAATCCCTTACCTTGCGCGCATTCTCGCTCAACTCGCGGTTCTTCGGCCAGACGATATAGAACGCCTTGCCGGTCCTAAGCACGTGATCGGTCACCGGCACCAGCAACCCCGTGGCCAGCAGCCGTTCGGCAAGATGCCGCCAGCCAAGCGCAATGCCCTGGCCCTCCATGACGCCTTGGATCACCAGGCCATAGTCGTTGATGCGCAGGCCGCGCGCGGTGTCGTCGAGGCTGCCTCCGGCCGACCGGAACCATTCGTCCCAGCTGGCCGCCTCGCGGTAGGGCTCCTCGAGATGGATCAGACGGTGCGTCGCCAGCTCCGCGACGCTCCTCGGCATGCCGAATTTCGCCAGATAGCTGGCGCCTACCACCGGGAAGATTTCCTCGTCGGCCAGCGGCAGCGAATGATAATCGGCCCAGTCGCGCGGTTCGCCGCCGCGCACGGCGAGCGGGATGCCCTCGGCGATAATGTCGAGGTCGCGGTCGGCGGTCTGGATGCGCAGGTCGATGCCAGGCAACTCGTCGCGGAACTGCTGCAGGCGCGGCATCATCCAGAACGAGCCGAAGGCGGTCGACGCGGCCAGCGTGACATGGCCGCCGGTCGCCTGCAGGCGCAGATCCTCCGCCGATTTGCGGATGTGTGAGAGTCCCAGCGAGACGTCGGCATGAAAACGCTCGCCCGCCTCTGTCAGGACGACCTGGCGGTGACGGCGCTGGAAGAGTTGAGCACCGAGCTGTTCCTCCAGCCCACGCACCGCATACGAGACGGCGGCCTGCGTCATGCCGAGTTCGCGCCCGGCGGCGGTGAAGCTCGACAGCCGGCCCGCCGCCTCGAAGACGATCAGGCTGCCGGCCGAGGGCAGGAGGTGGCGCAGGCTTCGCATAAGCTGAGCTTATACAAGAGATCAGGATTTTCCAGCATCACATCCATATTTCCTCTCGCTAACTTTGGTTGGACGGAATGAGGAGGCTCCATGAACGCACCGGCCACTGAACTGACCGAGCAAACCCACCGCCGCGGCGGCGGTCGCCTCGGACGCAAGGCGCTGAGGAGCGCCCCCGTCACCTCGTTCCCGACGCTGGTCCGCGAGATCCCCACCTACCAGATGGTCCCGGACGAGGCGGTGGAACTGATCCACCAGGAGTCACTCGCCATCCTCGAAGAGGTCGGTTGCGAGTTCCGCGACGACGAGGCGATCGCCATGTGGAAGGCGGCGGGCGCCGACGTGTCCGAGACACGCGTCCGCATCGACCGCGGCCTGCTGATGGAACTGGTCGCGAAGGTTCCGTCCGAATTCACCCTCAATGCGCGTAATCCCGAGCGCACCGTGCGCGTCGGCGGCAAGAACTCCATCTTCGCGCCGATGTATGGCGCGCCTTACGTGCGCGACCTCGACAACAACCGGCGTTATGGCACGCTTGAAGACCTCAACAATTTCCACAAGCTCGCCTACATGGCCCCGGCGCTGCATTCGTCGAGTTCGATCATCTGCGAGCCGATGGAGATCGCGGTGCCGAAACGGCATCTCCACATCATCCATTCGGCGCTGAAGCATTCCGACAAGCCGTTCATGGGCATCGTTACTTCCAAAGACCGCGCCGAAGACACGATGGCGATGGCGGGCATCGTCTTTGGCGAAGATTTCGTTCGCGACAACCCGGTGCTGGTGTCGATTACCAACTGCAACTCGCCGCTGGTGTGGGACGCCACCATGCTGGACGCGATGAAGGTCTATGCGCGCAGCAATCAGCCGCTGATCCTGGCGCCCTTTGCGCTGTGCGGCGCATCGACTTCGGCCTCGGCCGTCGGCGCGGTGGCGCAGGTCAATGCCGAAGCATTGGCCGGCGTCGCTTTCACCCAACTGCTGCGCCCGGGTTCGCCGCAAATCTACGGCCAGTTCATGGTGACGGTCGACATGAAGACCGGCGCGCCGATGGGCGGCACGCCGGAAGCCGCCCAGATGATGTATCTGATGGGCGCGCTGGCGCGGAAATACAAACTGCCCTGGCGAACCTCCGGCTTCCATGTCGGCTCCAAACTCAACGACGCCCAGGCCGGCTATGAATCCAACATGCTGATGCATGCCGCCATCCTCGCCGGCGCCAATTATATCTGGCACTCCGCCGGCTGGTTGGAGGCCGGGCTGACATGCGGCTATTCGAAATTCGCCACCGACTGCGAGCAGCTTGTCGGCTGGTATAAATATGCCGGCGGCCTGCCGTTCGACGATTTCAAGGAGGCCATGGCGGCGATCCGCGAAGTCGGGCCGCAGGGCCATTTCCTCGGCACCCAGCACACGCTCGATCATTACGAGTCGGCATTCTTCATGCCCACCATCATGGATTTCAACTCCTACGAACAATGGAAGGCTGGAGGGGCGAAGGACCACGACACGCGCGGCCGCGAGAAAGCCCGCAACATGCTGGCCGACTATGAAGAGCCGAAACTCGATGAGGGCATTGCCGAGGGCCTCAGGGACTTTATCGCGCAGCGCGAAGAGAGGCTGCCCGACAGCGTTAGCTAAGAGAACGACGAATGAGTTGATAACGGGCGAAGACCCGATGGGAACCGCAAGGGAGAAAGACATGACACTTTTCAAAAGCAATGGCGATCGCGTGCCAACGGCCATCGAGGCGATGGCGCAAGAGACGCGTGCTGGCCGTATGGACCGGCGCGAGTTTCTTGCATTGGCAAGTGCGTTCGGCGCATCGACGGCGCTGGCCTACGGCATGATCGGCCTTGCCGCGCCGGGACAGGCTTTTGCCGAGGAGCCGAAGAAGGGCGGCACGCTGCACATATCGATGTCGGTCAAGGCCCAAAAAGATCCGCGCACCTATGACTGGGTGGAACTCGCCAACATCTCGCGCTGCTGGCTGGAGCCGCTGGTCCGCTACACCAGGGAATTCACCTTCGAGCCAGTGCTGCTCAAAAGCTGGGACATCAATGACGACGCCACGGAATACACGTTGCATGTGCGCAAGGGCATCACCTGGAACAATGGCGATGCTTTCAACGCCGATGACGTGGTCTTCAATGTTACCCGCTGGTGCGAGAAGAAGGTCGCCGGCAACTCCATGGCCGCTCGCGTCGGCGGGCTGATCGACGAAAACTCGGGCAAGGCCAGGGAAGGCGCGATCGCCAAGGTCGACGACAATACGGTCAAGCTGACGCTCAGCGCGCCCGACATTTCGCTGATCCCGAACCTCACCGATTATCCCGCGCTCGTCGTCCACCGCAATTTCGACGCCGAAGGCGCCGACCCGGTCAAGAAGCCGATCGGCACGGGCCCGTTCGAACTGGTCTCCTACGATGTCGGCCAGAAGGCGGTGGTCAAGCGTCGTGAAAACGGCAAGTGGTGGGGTGGTGAAGCGCCGCTCGACAGCGTCGAGTTCATCGACTACGGCACCGACTTCAACGCTTCGATCAACGCCTTCGAATCCGGCGAGATAGACCTCAATTTCGAGACGCCGGCCGACTTCATCGACATCCTGGATAAGATGGGGCTGGAGAAGTCCGAGGTTGCGACGGCAACCACGCTGGTTGCCCGCACGAACGTTACCCACAAGCCCTATGACGACCAGCGGGTGCGCAACGCGCTGCAGATGGCGGTCGACAACAATGCGGTGCTGGAACTCGGCTATGCCGGGCGAGGGACGGTGGGCGAAAACCACCATGTCAGCCCGATCCATCCGGAATATTTTGCGCTGCCCAAGAAGACGCGCGACGCGGCCGGCGCCAAAAAGCTGATGGCGGACGCAGGGCAGGCCGATTTCGAGCACGAGCTGATCACCGTCGAGGACGATTGGCAGAAGAACACCGGCGACGCGATTGCGGGCCAGTTGCGCGACGCCGGCATCAAGGTCAAGCGCACGGTGCTGCCGGGCTCGACCTTCTGGAACGACTGGACGAAGTATCCCTATTCGATGACCATCTGGTACATGCGCCCGCTTGGCGTCCAGGTGCTGGCGCTTGGCTATCGCACCGGCGAAGCCTGGAATGAATCGGCCTATTCCAACCCGGACTTCGACGCCAAGCTGAAGCAGGCGCTGTCGCTGATCGACGTGGAGAAACGGCGTGAGGTGATGAAGGATGTCGAGCAGATCCTGCAGGATTCCGGCGTCATCATTCAACCCTTCTGGCAGAAGCTCTACAGCCACATGAACAAGAAGGTGAAAAACTACGGCGTCCATCAGACCTTCGAGATGGACCTGCAGAACGTCTGGCTGGATGGCTGAGACGGTGCAAGCCGGGGCTTCATGAGCCGCAAAAAAGCCGATATGCAGGATGTCTGGTATTGCCGCCTTGCCGCCGAACCGTCCGGAGATCCTGCATGAAACCGATAGTGCTTGCCGCTGTCTTTTCGATTGCCTTGCCAGCGACGGTGCTGGCCGGGCCGGCTTCCAACGCCGTGAAGTTCTTTTATGTGCCCGAGGTGAAATTCGAGGGAGATGCAAAGTACCGCGACCGCTTCACCGAGCCGGTGACCAAGCTGTTCGATCTCAACGACCAGGCCACGAAGAACAAGCCCGACGAAGTCGCATGCCTCGACTTCGATCCCGGCCTCGACGCGCAGGATTTCGACCAGAAGTCGATTGCCAAGACATTGAAGCTGACCGAAACCGTCAATGGCGATACGGCCGAAGTCACCGCCACCTTCAGCCTTTTTGCGGAAGGCGATGATTCCAAACGCGAAATGCTGTGGTCGCTGAAGAAGATCGACGGCAAATGGAAGGTCGCCGACATCACCTCCAAGACCAGCAGCTGGACGCTGAGCGCGCTGGAATGCATGCCCGACAAAGCGCCGGAGTGATCCCGTGCTCCGCCGTCTTGCCCTGGCGCTGTCGCCCATGTGCGTGCTGGCGGTGGGTATGAGCGCAGCCGCAGCACAAGGCCTGTTGGGCCCGCCGCCAGCCAATGCGCCGGCCGTGGCGGCACCGGCCGGCGCAGCACCGCCCGCAAATCCACCCGGGACAGCGGTGGAACCGGCGACACCGCCGGTTGGGTGGCCGCCGGCCGAGCCGGCCGCGCCCGTCCTGGCGGGCTCGCCGACGGCTGTGGTCAAGCCGTTCTACGAACATCTCGGACTGGAGCTCGATCCGACCCAGCGCAAGAACTTCGTCGACCCGGCCAAGACCGTACTCGACAAGAGCGACGCGTTGCGCAAATCCGGGCAGGGCGAATGCCTCGACCCCAACATGGCGCTCGACAATGCCGATTACGACAAGCTTGCAATCGACAAGAGCCTGAAGAGCATCGAGGCCGTCAATGGTGATCAGGCCAAGGTGGTGGTCGCCTTCGTCGTCGAAGGCAACCAGCACCGGCTGGAGTGGAAGCTGAAGAAGGTCGACGGCGACTGGAAGATATCCGATCTGCTTTCGGTGACCGGTGAATGGGCGCTCAGCCAGTACCAGTGCGAATAAGCCGCCGATTGTTTCCGGGTGGTCGGCAATGAAGCTTCGCGTTTTGCTCGCGATCGCGCTGGTCGGGTTGGGCGCTGCCGGCTGCGGCCTCGACTGGCACATCGGCACGATGCTGATCGCCCGCGCGGCTTGGCAAGCTTTGGCGGCTCCCGGCGATTTGCCCGTCGAGCGCGTCGTGCTCGACCAGCCCGGCGCTCCTGATCTGGTCGGCTGGGCGGCTGATCGAAAGGGCAGCTGCGGCGCGGTCGTACTGCTGCATGGGCGCGGCGCCAACAGGCTGGCCCTGGTTCAAAGAGCGAAACTTTTGTTCGACGCCGGCTATTCCGTCGTCCTGTTCGACCTGTCCGGGCACGGCGAGAGCGGCGGTGCCATTCAAGGTTTCGGCTACACGGAAGCGCAGGACGCCGCCCGCATCATTGCCTATGCCAGGCAACGTTTTCCTGGCCAGAAGCTTGGCGCTGTCGGCTCGTCGCTAGGCGCCGCTGCTTTCGTCTTTGCGGCACAGCAAGCGCCCGCCGATGCCTATGTTCTGGAGCAGCTTTACGCGAGTTTGCGCGAGACCACGGCATGGCGCATGCCTTTCAACTTCTGGCGCGGTTTTCAGGCCGATGTGCTTTTGGCGCAGATGCCGCTTCGTCTGGGGTTGAGCGCCGGCAATGTCAGGCCGGTCGATCGCCTCGGCCAGATCGGTGAACCGCTGATGCTGCTTGCGGGAAGCACCGATCCCTTCATCGATCGCAGCCAGGTGCAGGCGCTGCACAGCGCTGCTGCCGGCTCACAACTGGTCTGGTTCGAAGGAGCGGGCCATGTGGACCTGCTGCGGTATGACCAGCCGCGCTATCGCGATGCCGTCCTTCCCTTTCTGGCGACAAAGCTCTGCCGAGCCGCCTATGGCTGACGTCAGTTCAGCCACGGCCGCGATAGGGGGCAACGCCGGTGTCGGGCAACCAGGCGCCTTCGGGCGGAGCGCCGGTCTGCCAGAAGACATCGATCGGAATGCCGCCGCGCGGATACCAATAGCCGCCTATGCGCAACCACAGCGGCTTCGTTGCCGCCACAATGCGGCGGCCGATCATCACCGTGCAGTCTTCATGGAAAGCGCCATGGTTGCGAAACGAGGTCATGAACAGTTTGAGCGACTTCGATTCCACGAGCGTGGTATCGGGTGCGTAGTCGATGACGATATGAGCGAAATCCGGCTGTCCGGTTACCGGGCAGAGCGAGGTGAATTCCGGGCAGGTGAAGCGCACGATCGCCGGCGGTCCGTCGCCGCGCTGGAACGGCACGGTCTCCAGGACCGCGGTCTCCGGGCTCTGTGGCGTCTCGACGTGGGCGCCGAGCTGGGTGAGGGTTTTGGTATCGATCATCGTGGTTTTCCTGGGGATTTTCCGCGCTCATTAGCATCGGATCAAAAAGTGTGCAGCGATTTTCGGATAAATTCGATGCTTAAGACAAGAACTGGAGCAGCGCGCGCTGCTCCGACACAAACTGGAATGGCAGGAAGATGATGACCAGCAACGACCCGCTTCTCCAGCCTTACCAGCTCAAACACCTGACGCTGAAGAACAGGGTGATGTCGACCAGCCACGAGCCGGCCTATTCAGAGGACGGCATGCCGAAACAGCGCTACCGGCTCTACCATGCCGAAAAGGCCAAGGGCGGCATGGCGCTGACCATGACGGCGGGCTCGGCCATCGTCTCGCGCGACAGCCCGGCCGCCTTTGGCAATCTGCATGTCTATGACGACCGCATCGTGCCGTGGCTGGCCGAACTGGCGGACGCCTGCCACGAGCATGACTGCAAGGTGATGATCCAGATCACCCATCTTGGTCGCCGCACCGGCTGGAACAAGGCCGACTGGCTGCCGGTGCTGTCGGCCTCGCCGGTGCGTGAGCCGGCGCACCGCGCGTTCCCCAAAACCATCGAGGACTGGGACATCGAGCGCATCGTCGCCGACTATGCGTCGGCTGCGCAGCGCTGCCAGGCCGCCGGCCTCGACGGCATCGAGTTCGAATCCTACGGCCATCTGATGGACGGCTTCTGGTCGCCCGCCACAAACCATCGCGACGACGAGTTCGGCGGTTCGCTCGACAACCGGCTGCGCTTCACCGACATGGTGCTGGATGCCGTGCGGGCGGCGGTCGGCGAAAAATTCGTCGTCGGCATCCGTATGGTCGCCGATGAGGATTTTGACAAAGGCCTGTCGAAGGAGGAGGGCGTCGAGATCGCCAGACGGCTCGCCAATTCCGGCAAGGTCGATTTCCTGAACATCATCCGCGGCTCGATCGAAAGCGACGCGGCGCTCACCAAGGTTATCCCGGTGACCGGCATGCGCTCTTCCCCGCATCTCGATTTCGCCGGCGAGGTGAGGGCGGCAACGAAATTTCCGACCTTCCATGCGGCGCGGATTTCCGATGTGGCCACGGCGCGCCACGCCATCGCGACCGGCAAGCTCGACATGGTCGGCATGACCCGCGCCCATATCGCCGACCCGCACATCATCAAGAAGGTCATGGAAGGTCGCGAGCACGAGATCCGGCCTTGCGTCGGCGCCACCTATTGCCTCGATCGTATCTATGAAGGCGGCGAAGCGCTCTGTGTCCACAATGCCGCGACCGGCCGCGAGGCCGAGATTCCGCAAATCATCGTCATGACCGAAGGGCCCAGGCGGAAAGTCGTCGTCGTTGGCGCTGGCGCTGGCGGGCTCGAGGCAGCTCGCGTCATGGCCGAACGTGGCCATCATGTCACGGTGCTTGAAGCCTCCGGTCAGGCCGGCGGCCAGGTCCGGCTCGCGACGCAGAACCCGCGCCGCAAGGAACTGATCGGCATCATCGACTGGCGGCTGGCCGAACTCGACCGGCTCGGCGTCGGGATCCGCTACGATACATGGGCCGAGCAGGACGATGTGCTGGCGCTGTCGCCCGATGTGGTGGTGATCGCCACCGGCGGCCTGCCGCAGAACCCGCCGCTGACATCAGGCGACAATCTCGTCACGTCGAGCTGGGACATCATGGCCGGCAGCGTCAAGCCGGCGGAGAACGTGCTGCTCTTCGACGACAATGGCGGCCACCAGGGCATGGGCGCGGCGGAGCTGATCGCCAATGCCGGTTCGAAGCTGGAGCTGGTTTCGCCGGAGCGCTTCTTCGCCCCCGAAATGGGCGGCATGAACCACGTGCCCTATATGCGCGCCTTCCAGGAGAAGGGCGTCACCATCACCATCAACACCAGGCTGCGCTCGGTACGGCGCGAGGGCAACCAGCTGGTCGCCGAACTCGCCTCCGACTTTGCCGACGGCTGGCGCGGCGAGAGGCGGGTCGACCAGGTGGTGGTCGAGCACGGCACGGCGCCGCTCGACGATCTCTATCTCCAGCTGAAACCGCTGTCGAAGAATGGTGGCGCGGTCGATTACGAGCGGCTGGTCGGCGGCGGCGATATTTTTCCTTCACGCAACCCCGAAGGGGGCTTCGTGCTGTTGCGCATCGGCGATGCGGTCGCCTCGCGCAACATCCATGCCGCCATCTATGACGGCATCAGGTTCGGCTTGCGGGTTTGAGCCTACAAGCCGGCCTACGGCTTGTTCCAAAGCTCGATCTCACCCTTCCGACGGGCGCAACTCGATCGATCAAAGTGATGGGTGGCGCGCAGCCAAACCTCTGTGCGGAGAGCCACCTTGCACATCCGTCCGAACTGCGCGCCGCGTACGCCACCAGCCGAGAGCCAGGCGACGCACGATGCGGAATGCTTTTCAACCGGGAGGCAACGCGCGGCAGGGCTCAAATCATCCTGGCCGTCGCCATGCAAAGTACGGTGAGTACCAGAAGCCAGGCGGCGATGCGCTCGCCGCGGGCCATTTTGGTGCGCAGCGCCGCTTCCGTTGCGGCGTCCGCGCCGGCAAGCTGCCGGCTTGTCTTGCGGACGACGACGCTGAGAACGCCGGCAGCGGCGAAGGCGGCCAGGATGCCCAGCGCCAGCACCATTTCCATCGAGCCGAAATAGGCGCCGTGGAAGAAATACCAGAGCAGGGCGCCGGTCACGAACACCATGCCGGCCGAGCCCATTTGCGGTCCGATAAAGCGCTCCGCCCTGATCTCGGGGTCGCGGGCAAGCGTGATGGTGGTGCCGGCCCAGAACACACCGGCCATGACGTGAAGGCCGATAACGACGATGTAGACATATTGCATGACCGCTTCCTCCTTGCCCGCCGCCCGTCCTCGGATCCCTGTCGAATGCAGGATGATACGAACTGGGTAGATCGACACGCATGATAGTTAGGGATCAAATGGTTCGATGTCAATGTATAATGCCGCGTTCCATCGCTCGGCGCCTTGTTCTACTGTCGGCGCATGACTCCCTTTGACCGTCCGCCAATCGGCATGAATCTCGCGCGCACCTCCAAGCTGGTGGCGCAGGCCTTTGACGCCGCTTTGGTCGAGGCCGGCGGCACGCTGCCGGTGTGGCTGACCTTGCTTTCGGTCAAGTCGAGCGAGCTTGCCAACCAACGCGAACTTGCCGGCATGATCGGCATCCAGGGCGCCACGCTCACCCACCATCTCAACGCCATGGAGGCGCAAGGCTTGCTGACGCGCCGCCGCGATCCGGACAACCGCCGGGTTCATCTGGTCGAACTGACGCAGGCGGGCGAAACGATGTTCCTGAAGCTGCGGGCGGCGGCTCTCATCTTCGACAAGCGGCTGCGCGCGGGATTGCCGGACGACAGGCTGGCGGAGTTCGCCGAGGTGCTGGCGGCATTGCGGGCGAATGTCGCGCCGGCCAAATGACCGGCACCGGTGGGCAATAGTCTAGGCTAAATTGCCCTGAAGCACCTTCAGCTTGGCTTTCTTCGGGCTGCGCGCCAGCAGCCATTCGCGCGCTTTGTCCTGCGGCATCGGGAATGCGATGGAATAGCCCTGCACCTGATCGCAGCCGATTGCCATCAGCGAATCGAGCTCGGCTTCGGTTTCCGCGCCCTCGGCGACGATCGAAATGCCGAGACCGCGCGCCAGCTCGGTGATGGCGCGCACGATCTTGGTGTTGTCGCCATTCTCGTTGATGTTCTGGACGAAGCGGCGGTCGATCTTCAGCCGGTCGATCTCGTTGGGATTGACGTGGCTGAGCGAGGCATAGCCGGTGCCGAAATCGTCGAGCTCAAGATGGACGCCGGCAGCGCGGATGTGGCGCAGCTTCGCCGCGATGCCCGTCTTCTCGTCGTCGAGAATGACGGATTCGACGATTTCCAGCGACAGTTTCTGCGGAGCAAGGCCGGCCTTTTCCAGCGTCGCGAACAGGAAGCGGTCGAAGTCGGGTTCGCGCAGCTCGGTGCCGGACACGTTGACGGCAAGCCGGCCGAAAGCGATGCCGGCGCGATCCCATTCGGCTGCTTGCTCGATCGCCTTGGTAAAGACGATGCGGCCGATCTCGGGCATGAAGCCGCATTTTTCGGCGACCGGAATGAACTCGCCCGGCGCAATCATGCCGCGCTCGGCATGCTTCCAGCGCACCAGCGCCTCGATGCCGCTGATGGCGCCGTTGCTCAGCGACACCTGCGGCTGGAAATAGACTTGGAAGGCGTTCTCCGAAATCGCGACCTTGATGTCGTGCTCGAGCTGCTTGCGGTAGTCTAGCTCGCGCCTGAGTTCCTCGGAGAAGAACGAGAAGCTGCCGCCGCCGAGCTTTTTGGCGGAATAGAGCGCGAGGTCGGCGTGGACGAGCAGATCCTCGGCATTGTCGGCGTCGATGGGATAGACGGCAATGCCGGCGCTGGCCCCTGGAAGGATGGTCGTGCCCTGGAAGGTAATCGGCTCGTTGATCTCCTCCAGGATGCGCCGGGCCAGCATGTTGATGTCCTCGGGGCCGCCGGCGCCATTGAGGATCATCACGAATTCGTCGCCGCCAAGGCGCGCGCAGAGATCCGACGCACGGCAGGAATCGCGCATGCGCTGCGCGGTGACGACCAGCACATAGTCGCCGGCGGCGTGGCCGAGTGTGTCGTTGATCTGCTTGAACCGGTCGAGGTCGAGCTGGATGACCGCCAGCCTCTCGCGCCGGCGATGCGCGCCCTTGATCAGCGTTTCGAAGTGATCGGTCAGGAAGGTGCGGTTGTGCAGGCCGGTCAGCCCGTCATGTACGGCGATGAAGGCCATCGAGTTGCGGGCATCGACAAGCTCGTGCGTCTTGCGCAGGATCGCCTTCGACATCGGCCGGAAGATGAAAAGCGCCACCAGCACGATGACGCCGATGGTGGCGTAGAACAAGGTGCGGTGGAGATCGAGGAGCTTTTCCGACCGCTCGTCGGCGAATGCGGCGATGCGTTGGCCGAGCGCGGCATAACCCGACAGCGTCGCATTGGCGACGGAAGCATCGAGATTGACGCGCTCGCCGCCGCCCTTGTAGGCGGCATTGCCGGAGAGCTGGGATTCGAAGGACGAGATCAGCCTTTCGCCATTGGCGACCAGCCCGACCGAGAAATAGTCGAGGTGGAACGGCTTGCCGTAAAGGACGCTCTCGATCGACTTTGGGTCGGACAATGCCGGCGACAGCGGGTCGGCTCCCGTCTGTTTGAGCAGCAGGTCGTAGTTCGTCTCGAACTCGGCGGTCGCCTGTTTCAGCGCGGCAACTAGGGCCGGCTGCTTGTCACGCGCGGCGGAGCCGGTTGCGCTGGTCAAAAAGACAATGCGCTGCGACAGCGCCTTCTGGGTGCTGACGATGTCGAGCAGAGTATGGTTGTGCTGTTGCGCCGCCATCATCTGCTGCAGCAGGATGAAGGAGGCCATCACCATGGCGGCGATGATCAGCAGCGCCAGCCAGTAGCCGCTCTTGATCAGCAGGATGAGTTTGCCCGAGACGGTTTGCGCCGGCTGCTGCGACATATTCTAGGTGACCCCTCGGTCGAACTGATTCTGCCACCGATTCGTGGCGAGAAGACCATTGGCTTGAAAGGGTTAACAGGTCTGGAAGCCGGCGGAACTGTTGCTTCGGCAGTAAACGAAAGCTGCCGAGATGGTTATCATGTTCTTTCGCGGCATGGCCGTATTCGCGTGCCTGCTACTCCAGCATGCGGGCCATGCGATCGTGTCGCGCCAGGGTTGAGCCCGCCGTGCCACCGAAACGGTCGCTTTTGCGATGGATTTTTAGTGCGCGTAGCGCGACAGTCGCGCCAATCTCAACAGGACCTGATCCATGAGCGCGGCATTCCTCTCCCATATCGACAACGAACTGCAAGGGCTGAAATCCGCCGGGCTCTACAAATCCGAGCGGGTGATCACCTCGACCCAGTCGGCTGAGATCGAAGTCGGCGGCGACAAGGTGCTGAATTTCTGCGCCAACAACTATCTCGGCCTCGCCGACAGCTCAGAATTGCGCGATGCAGCCAAAGGCGCGCTGGACCGCTACGGCTACGGCATGGCCTCGGTGCGCTTCATCTGCGGCACGCAGGAAGAGCACAAGCAGCTTGAATCAACGATTTCATCATTCCTCGGCATGGACGACACCATCCTCTACGGCTCCTGCTTCGACGCCAATGGCGGCCTGTTCGAGACACTGCTCGGCGAGGAGGATGCGATCATTTCCGATGCGCTGAACCATGCCTCGATCATCGACGGTGTGCGGCTGTCGAAGGCCAAGCGTTTCCGCTACGCCAACAACGACATGGCCGATCTCGAAGCCCGGCTGAAGGAGGCGAAAGACTGCCGCTTCCGCCTGATCGCCACCGACGGTGTGTTCTCCATGGATGGCATCATCGCCAATCTTAAAGGCGTCTGCGACCTCGCGGAAAAATACGACGCCATGGTCATGGTCGACGACAGCCATGCCGTCGGCTTCGTCGGCAAAAACGGCCGCGGCTCGGCCGAACATTGCGGCGTCGAGGGCAGGGTGGACATTATCACCGGCACGCTCGGCAAGGCGCTGGGCGGCGCCTCGGGCGGCTACACCTCGGGCAAAAGTCAAGTGGTCGACTGGCTGCGCCAGCGTTCGCGGCCTTATCTCTTCTCCAACACGCTGATGCCGGCGATTGCCGGCGCTTCCATCAAGGTGTTCGAGCTGATCCGCAATGGCGACGCCCTGCGCGAACGCCTCTATGCCAATGCGGCGCGCTTTCGCTCCGAAATGGGCAAGCTCGGCTTCACGCTGGCCGGCGCCGATCATCCGATCATTCCGGTGATGCTGGGCGATGCCAGCCTGGCGCAGGAAATGGCGGCGCGCATGCTGAAGCGCGGCATCTATGTCATCGGCTTTTCCTTCCCGGTGGTGCCGAAAGGCCAGGCGCGCATCCGCACGCAGATGTCGGCGGCGCATTCCAGCGCCGACATCGATCGCGCCGTGGCGGCATTCGCGGCGGTCGGCAAGGAATTGGGCGTGATTGGCTGAGAGTTTTACCCTCCCCCATGTCGGGAGGGTCGACTTTCGACCGCTTGCGAAGCAAGCGGGCGGGAGGCGGGGTGGGGGTCTGCAGGGTCACGACCTCCGCCAGTTTTTTGACCCCCACCCGGCCCTTCGGGCCACCCTCCCCACAAGGGGGAGGGTAAGGAGTTGTAGCATGTCGAACATGATGAAGGCGCTGGTGAAGGCCAAGGCCGAACCGGGCATCTGGATGGAAGAGGTGCCGGTGCCGGAGATCGGCCCCAACGACGTGCTGATCAAGGTCAAGAAGACGGCGATCTGCGGCACCGACGTGCACATCTACAATTGGGACCAGTGGGCGCAGAAAACGGTGCCGGTGCCGATGGTGACCGGCCATGAATTCGTCGGCACGGTTGCCGATTTTGGTGCTGCGGTCACCGAATACAAGGTCGGCCAGCGCGTCTCCGGCGAAGGCCACATCGTTTGCGGCCATTGCCGTAACTGCCGCGCGGGCAGGGGCCATTTGTGCCGCAACACGCTCGGCGTCGGCGTCAACCGTCCCGGCGCCTTCGGCGAGTATCTGGCGATCCCGCAGCACAATGTCGTCTCTATCCCCGACGATGTGCCCGACGAGATCGCGGCGATTTTCGATCCGTTGGGCAATGCGGTCCACACCGCTCTGTCCTTCGATCTGGTCGGCGAGGATGTGCTGGTCACCGGCGCCGGTCCGATCGGCATCATGGGCGCGCTGGTGGCGCAATGTGTGGGCGCGCGAAAAGTCGTCATCACCGACATCAACCCGGTGCGGCTGGCGCTGGCCAAAAAGCTCGGCGTCCAGCATGTCGTCGACGCCTCGAAGGAAAAGCTTAGGGATGTCATGCCGGCGCTCGGCATGACCGAAGGTTTTGATGTCGGCCTGGAAATGTCGGGCGCCGCGCCCGCCTTCCGCGACATGATCGACACGATGAACAATGGCGGCAAGATCGCCATTCTGGGCATCGCGCCGACCGGCTTCGAGATCGACTGGAACAAGGTCATCTTCAAGATGCTTCATCTCAAGGGCATTTACGGGCGCGAGATGTTCGAGACCTGGTACAAAATGATCGCGCTGGTGCAAGGCCCGCTGGATGTCGGCGGGCTCATCACGCATCGGATCGGTATCGATGATTTCCAGACAGGGTTCGATGCGATGAGGAGCGGCAGTTCGGGTAAGGTGGTGATGGATTGGTAGGCGCAGAGGCACGTTCTAGCTGGAGAAGCCGGCGGGACAGCACCCCCCTCTGGCCTGCCGGCCATCTCCCCCGCAAGGAGGGAGATTGGCAGCTTTGACGGCTCGCCAACCTCTGCAACATTGGAGATTGGCGAAAGCCTTCGCGACATCTGATCTCCCCCCTTGCGGGGGAGATGTCCGGCAGGACAGAGGGGGGTGTGAAGGATCACGGCGGAGCAGATCTTTATTCACCCAACGCTCCCTCCAGCGCCGCCACGCCGCTCACAATCGCTGTCCGCTCCTCTGTGCTCAGCCTCTCCAGCAACTCCCGTTCAAACGCCTTCGCCAGCGGCACCATTTCGCCATAGGCCGCCAGCCCCGCCTTCGTCAGCGCCAGATGCTCTACACGTCGATCATTCTCGTAGGTTGTGCGTACCAGCCAGCGTCGCCGCTCGAGCTCGGCCACGGCGCGCGACACCTTGGTCTTGTGCATGGCCGACTGCTCGCCAAGCGCTGTCGCCGTCATGGTGCCGCGCTGTCCGAGCCCTGACAGCGTGCGCCATTCCGGCCGCGTCAGGCCGTGGCGGTCGCGGTAGATTTTTGAAAATTCGCGGCTGACGGCGTCGGCCAGCCGGTAGAGCCGATAGGGCAGGAAGCTTTCGAGTTCGAGGATTTCCATCTGCACCGTGGATGCGTTCGCGTTTGATAGTTACATTTTCGATGGTTACAAATGAAACCAGTTTGGTCAACATCGCCGGCAAGCAGCGCATCGCGGGGCCGGGATCAGGGAGGATCGGATGACCTTTTCCTACATGCCGGGCTTCGGCAACGACTTCGAAACCGAGACGCTGCCCGGCTCGCTGCCGCAGGGGCGGAACTCGCCGCAACGGCCGGCTTACGGACTTTATGCCGAGCAGCTCTCGGGCTCGCCCTTCACCGCCCCGCGCGGCACCAATGAGCGCTCCTGGCTCTACCGCATCCGGCCGAGCGTCAAACACACCGGCCGCTTCAAGGCGGCGAGCTATCCCCTGTGGAAGACCGCACCCAATGTCGGCGACCACGAACTGGCGCTCGGGCAGTATCGCTGGAACCCGGTGCCGATGCCGAGTGAGCCGACCGACTTCATCGCCGGCATGCGCACCATCACCACTGCCGGAGATGTGCTGGGCCAAAGCGGCATGGCCGCGCATGTCTATGTCGCCAACCGATCGATGGTCGACGATCATTTCTTCAATGCCGATGGCGAGTTGCTGATCGTCCCCCAGGTCGGCGCCTTGCGCTTCGTCACCGAGATGGGTGTCATCGAGCTGCGACCCGGTGAGATCGCCGTTCTGCCGCGCGGGCTGGTGTTCAAGGTCGAGCTCATCGACGAGGAAGTGCGCGGCTATGTCTGCGAGAACTACGGCGCCAAGCTGACGCTGCCCGACCGCGGGCCGATCGGCGCCAACTGCCTCGCCAATCCGCGCGACTTCAAGACGCCCTGCGCCTGGTTCGAGGAGAAGGAGACGCCGTGCCGGCTGACGGTGAAATGGTGCGGCAATTTCCATGTCACCGAGATTGGCCATTCGCCGCTCGACGTCGTCGCCTGGCACGGCAACTACGCGCCCTACAAGTATGATCTGGCGACGTTTTCTCCGGTCGGCGCCATCCTGTTCGACCATCCCGATCCGTCGATCTTCACCGTGCTGACGGCGCCGAGCGGCGAGGAAGGCACTGCCAACATCGACTTCGTCATCTTTCCGCCGCGCTGGCTGGTGGCGGAGGATACGTTCCGGCCGCCCTGGTACCACCGCAACATCATGAGCGAGTTCATGGGCCTGATCCACGGCCAGTATGACGCCAAGGAGGAAGGTTTTGTCCCGGGCGGCATCAGCCTGCACAATCTGATGCTGGCCCACGGCCCAGACGCGCCTGGCTTCGAAAAGGCCTCGCGCTCCGAGCTGAAACCGGTCAAGCTCGACAACACCATGGCCTTCATGTTCGAGACCCGATTCCCGCAAATGCTCACCCGCTACGGCGCCGAGCTTGAAACAAGGCAGGACAATTACATCGATTGCTGGACCGATCTGAAGAAGCGTTTCAACGGCACGCCGGAGGGCGACTGGTCTTGAGATCAGCCCGATGAACGACCGGCTGGTGCTTCTCGGCTCCAAGGGCGGCCCGGCGCTGCGGCCGGGCGGGCCGTGGCCGAGTTCGTCGCTGCTGGAACTGGGCGGGCGAACCATCGTCGTCGATTGCGGGCTCGGCGTCACGCGCGGCCTGGTCGATTCCGCCGTCAGCCTGAAGGCGCTCGACCTGATCTTCGTCACCCATCTGCATTCCGATCATGTGCTGGAACTGGGGGCGCTGCTCCACACCGCCTGGACCGCCGGTCTGGCCAATCCGGTGACGTTGTTCGGACCGCCCGGCACCGGCCATTACTGGCGGCGCTTCTGCCAGGCGATGGAGTTCGACATCGAGATCCGCATCGTTGACGAAGGCAGGCCGGACATCCGCGAACTGGTTTCGATCGTCGAATTCGGCGAGGGTGAGATTTTTACGCAGCGCGGCCTGAAGGTCTCGGCGCTGCGCGTTGACCATCCCCCCGTAACCGACTGCTTTGCGCTGCGCTTCGACCGTGCCGGCAAAAGCGTCGTGTTCTCGGCCGACACCGCCTTCTTCCCGCCGCTCGCCGGTTTCGCCAGAGATGCCGACATTCTTGTTCACGAGGCCATGCTGGAAGAAGGCATCGAGCGTCTCGTCACCAGGACCGGCAATGGCGCGCGGCTGAAGGAGCATCTGCTCGCCAGCCACAGCTTTGCCGAGGAAGCCGGGCGCATCGCCAGCGATGCCGGCGTCGGGAGACTGGTGCTCAATCACCTCATTCCGGCCGACGATCCCGCGATCGGTGAGGCCGACTGGGAGGCTGCCGTCAGGAAATCGTGGGCCGGTGACTTGACGATTGCCCGCGACGGCCTTGTTGTGGGGTTTCGGGAGTAACGATGGCCGACGACGCGCTTTGGGAAGAGGTACGCAAATCCGGGGAGGCATCCTGGGCGCAGCTCTCTCTGTTTCTCGAACGAGTGGAGGACTTGCTGTCCTTTGTCCGCTTCATCGATGCGCTGCGCAAGGACCGCGAGGACGCCGACCGCAAGGAGGACGCGAGGCCCGGACCATCCGACCCCGGCTGGAATGGCTGGTACAATGGCTCGATAGCCACATTTCTTGAAGCGGCGGTCGCCTGCGTCCAAGACAATGGGCCGACATTCCTAGCTGACGAAAATCCTTGGAAAGCCGCCGCCAAAATTCTCTATGCCGGCAAATCTCACGAATAACCGCATACTAAGAATAACCACTGGGAGGATGCATGAAGCTTGCCACATTGAAGGACGGGACGCGCGATGGAAAACTCGTCGTCGTCTCGCGCGACCTGACGCGCTTCACCGACGCCTCGTTCCTGGCGCGAACGCTGCAGGCCGCGCTCGACGACTGGCAGCGGGTTTCGCCGCATCTGGCAACCATCGCGGAATCGCTGGAAAACAATGCGGTGCCGTCGGCGCGCTTCCATGAGCATGACGCCCATTCGCCGCTGCCGCGCGCCTATCAATGGGCCGACGGTTCGGCCTATGTGAACCATGTCGAACTGGTGCGCAAAGCGCGCGGGGCCGATATGCCGGCAAGCTTCTGGACCGATCCGCTGATCTATCAGGGCGGCTCGGATTCCTTCATCGCGCCGCGTGAGCCGATCCGCATGGCCGGCGAAGCCTATGGCATCGATATGGAGGCAGAGGTCGCCGTCATTGTCGACGACGTGCCGATGGGCGCCAGTATCGACCAGGCGCGCGCCGCCATCCGGCTGGTCATGCTGGTCAATGATGTGACGCTGCGCGCGCTCACCGGACCCGAGCTCGCCAAGGGGTTTGGCTTCTTCCAGTCGAAGCCGTCCTCGGCTTTTTCGCCGGTGGCGGTGACGCCGGACGAACTCGGCGACGCCTGGGATGGCGGCAAGGTCAACCTGCCTCTGCTCGCCGACGTCAACGGCAAGCCGTTCGGCCGTGCCAATGCCGGCGTCGACATGACCTTCGACTTCCCGGCGCTGATTGCCCATGCCGCAAAGACACGGCCGCTGGTTGCCGGCACCATCATCGGTTCCGGCACCGTCTCCAACAAGCTGGATGGCGGGCCGGGCAAACCGGTGGCGGCCGGCGGCGCCGGCTATTCCTGCATCGCTGAACTGCGCATGATCGAGACCATTGAGTCTGGCGAGCCCAAGACGCCGTTCCTGCGCTTTGGCGATACGGTGCGTATCGAGATGAAGAATAAAAGCGGAAACTCGATCTTCGGCGCCATCGAGCAGAAGGTCGAGAAGTCCCAGGCATAAGAGGGGGCAATAGTGACGGGAGAGGCGTTCTACCTGCTGGCCGGCGTCTGGGCGCTGGCCATTCTGGTGGTCTTCATCCAGGCGATCCGGCTGAGCTACCGCATCGAGGCGCGCTCGCCCGATCTGACCAACCGCAGTGGCTACCCGCGCAAGGCGATGATGTTCCACACCATCACCAACACCAATGTGGCGCGGGACGAGGAGACGCAGGCGATGCGGCGGCGCATGAACCGCCTGTTGCTGATCGTTGTCGCCGGCTTCGCGGTGATGGCGGCAGGCTTGTATCTGATGCGATCGACGGGAGCGTGAATGGCAGATGGCCTATACCGCTTCTTATCTTTGGTTTCTTGGGCTTTGCAGCGTCGCAACCGGCTGGCTTTTGATTTCCGCAATTCGGCTCTGCCGGCAGGTCGAGGATCGGTCTGAAAGGCTGCGTAATTTCAGCAGCGAGGCGCGCCTGCCGAGGCTTGTGTACGTCGCTTTGAACCGGGAAGTCGCAAGCGATGCAGGAACGCAAGAACTGCGCCGCGGTATGAACGCTCGTCTTCTGGGGACAGCTGCCATACTCGTCATTCTGAAGTTGGTGGACTTGGTCGGTTGGCCAAGCGCATAACATGGATATTCTCACCCACTTCAGCCGCATGGCCGGCAACAATCTCTGGTCGAATGACCGGCTCTACCGCGCTGTGCTTGCGCTGAAGCCCGGCGAATTCGAAGCCGAACGCACCAGCTTCTTCCCGTCGATCAAGGCAACGCTCAACCACATCCTTGCGGTCGATCATCTCTATCTCGATTTTCTCGAAGAAGGCGGCGTCGGTGCGGCCGCCCATGACGACTACGTGCCGTTCGATGTGCCGCAGGCGCTGTTTGCCGCCCAGGTCGCAGCAGATCGACGCCTGATCGCCTTTTGCGAGAAGCTGTCGGAGGCGGATCTCGACCGTCAGGTCATCACCGACCGGCGCGAGGACGGCATGATCCCCGAAAAGATCGGCGACATTCTCGCCCATGTCTTCCTGCACGACATCCACCATCGCGGCCAGGTTCACGCGATGCTCTCGGGCAGCTCGGTCGCGCCGCCGCAGCTGGACGAGTTCTTGCTCGATTATGATTTGAAGGTGAGGAGGGAAGAGGTCGTGCGGCTGGGCCTCTGACCTTTATCTGGTGTACTCGTTCCATTCAGGGCCGAGTTTGTCGAAATCGTCAGAAATCCAAATCTTGCCCTTCAGGGCACCTATGCGCGACAACAAGTCTTCTCGAACTGGTGGCACGAGCCGCGCCGCGATCTTGCCGTGATGAGTGATGACTATCTCCTCGCCGGCCTCCGCGCGGCCGACGAGTTCCGTTAGTTTGGCCTTTGCTTCGGTTATGGAGACGTTCACGGTTCACGCCGCCTTGCCATCGACCTTGATCACGCCGCGCTTGATCTGGTCCTGCTCGATCGACTCGAACAGCGCGCGGAAATTGCCTTCGCCAAAACCTTCGTCGCCCTTCCTCTGGATGAATTCGAAGAAGATCGGGCCGATCACGGTTTTGGAGAATATCTGCAGCAGGATCTTGGTCATGCCGCCGTCGACCACGCCTTCGCCGTCGATCAGGATGCCGTGCTTCTTCATCCGCTCGATCGGCTCGTCATGCCCGTTCACTCTGTTGTACGACATGTCGTAGTAGGTCTCCGGCGGACCGGGCATGAACTTCAGCCCGTTGTCGGCAAGCTTGTCGGTGGCGGCGTAGATGTCGTCGGTCCCGACGGCGATATGCTGGATGCCTTCGCCATTGTACTTCTTCAGATACTCGGCGATCTGGCTGGTGTCGTCCTTGGACTCGTTCAGCGGGATACGGATCTTGCCGCAGGGCGAGGTGATGGCGCGGCTGACGAGGCCGGTGATCTTGCCGTCGATGTCGAAGAAATGGATCTGCTTGAAGCCGAACAATTCGCGATAAAAGTCCCACCATTTGTCCATCTGGCCGCGATAGACATTGTGGGTGAGGTGGTCGAGGAAATAGAAGCCGACGCCTTGGGGCCGCGGGTCGCGTTCGCCGAGCCACTCGAACTCGGCATCATAGGCCGAGCCCTTCTTGCCATAGGCTTCGATGAAATAGAGCAGTGAGCCGCCAATGCCGACAATGGCCGGCGCGTCGAGCGCCTTGTCGTCGCCTTCATAGGGCGTCGCGCCTTTCGACACCGCATGGTCGAATGCGTGCTTGGCATCGACAACACGCCAGGCCATCGAGGCGGCGCAAGGGCCGTGTTTGTCGACGAACTTCATCGCATGCGAGCCCGGCTCGGCATTGACGACATAGTTGATATCGCCCTGGCGCCAGACGGTGATGTCCTTCGTGCGGTGCTTGGCCACCGCGACATAGCCCATGCGGGTGAACAGTTCGGCTAGCTTCTGCGGCTCCGCATGCGCGAACTCGACGAACTCGAAACCGTCGGTGCCGGCGGGGTTTTCCTTGCTGATCTTTGCGGGCGGGGCGTCGTGCGGGAAGGGACCCATGGCATTCCTCCAAACGGATGGTGGCCGCATCGGACCACGAGATGACGCATGATAGTGCGAAGCGACCGCACGGTGCTTGCATTCAAACGCTTGAAATGATCATCTCGTGCGTAATTCATGCATGATTGGAGATGAATCGATGAATGAAGCGCGCATCGATCAATTTGACCGCAAGATAATGGCTCTCTTGCAGGGCGACGCGCGGCTCACCAACAACGATCTCTCGGAGCGCGTGAACCTGTCGGCATCGCAATGCTCACGCCGCCGCCAGCGGCTGGAGGAAGACGGCTACATCAAGGGCTATCGCGCCGTGCTCGACCGCGACAAGCTCGGCTTCTCGCTGGTCAACGTCATCTCGGTGACGCTCGCCACCCATAACCGCGACAATGCCAGGCGCTTCGGCGAGCTGCTGGCGCGGCTGCCGGAGGTGCAGGAGGCGCACGCGCTGACCGGCGAGATGGATTATATCTTGAAGGTGGTGACGCCCGACCTCAAATCGCTGTCGGAATTCGTCAATGGCGTGCTGCTGCCGCATGAATCGGTGCAGCATGTGAAGACCGCGATCGTGCTGGAGACGCTGAAGGAGACCGGGGCGCTGCCGATCTAGTTTGAGAGAGTTTCAGTTGATACGTCGGCGGGACAGCACCCCCCTCTGGCCTGCCGGCCATCTCTCCCGCAAGGAGGGAGATCAGCAGCTTTGTCGATAGCGCTCATCCTGCAACGTCGGCGATTGGCGAAAAGCGAAGGCGACATCCGATCTCCCCCCTTGCGGGGGAGATGATGTCCGGCAGGACAGAGGGGGGTGTGAGGGATCGCCAGCGCCTCAGATGCTCACCCCTTGGACTGCTGAATCAGCCCGTAGAGATTGGTGCAGCGCGCGCCGGAGCGGCAATAGGCAAACACCGGGCCTTCGAGCGCGTCGAGCGCTTTGGCCTGATCTTCGACATTCTCGGCTGTGATCTGGCCGCTGATTACCGGGATGTAGCGGAAGGCCAGCCCCGCGGCTTCGACCGCCGCCTTGACGCTGTCGGCCGAAGGCTGGTCGGGCTGCTCGTCATCCGGCCGGTTGCAGATCACGCTCTTGAAACCGGCTTCCTTGATGGCGGCGGCATCTTCGGGCTGGATCTGGCCCGAGACCGAATAGTCCTCGCTGATTTCTCGATATTCCATGGCTCTCATCCTCTCAACCTGGTTTGGCGCGAAGTCTTGCCACTCTCACACGAGGTCGGCAATCCGCGCCGGAAAGAAATCCCTCGGCGCAGATAGACATTTGCGGCCCAAGATCCCCCAGGCTCAAGAGGTTTCGCGCTGTTGGCCTTGCCCGGAGGCGGCAGCGACTCTAAACAGGCGCACCGACAAACGAAGGAACCATCCCATGAGCATTCGTCGCATCGATGTTGGCCCGCGCATGAGCCAGATCGTCATCCACGGCAACACCGTCTATCTCGCCGGCCAGGTCGGAACGCCCGGCGCCAGCGTTGGCGAACAGACCAGGTCGATCCTCGCATCCATCGACGAACTGCTGGCCAAGGCCGGCACCGACAAGACCAAGATCCTGCAGGCGATCATCTGGCTGGCCGATATGGGCACCTTCGCCGAGATGAACAAGGAATGGGACAAGTGGGTCCCGCAAGGCAACACGCCCGCCCGCGCCACGGGTGAGGCCAAGCTTGCAGGGCCGGAATACACTGTCGAGATTATCGTCACGGCGGCGATTTAAAGTGCAGCCTTCTACCTCCCCCTTGTGGGGAGGTCGGACCGAAGGTCCGGGTGGGGGGCTGGCGCCGGGGGGCCCCCCCCCGCGGGCGCGGGGGGCCCCACCCCCCCGGGGGGGGGGGGGGGGGGGGGGGGGTGGGGGGGGGGGGGGCCGCG
>NZ_JAMYUO010000038.1:0-44018 GCF_040323125.1 Mesorhizobium sp. M0062 | reverse complement strand
GTGGACGACCTGGTCCGGGCAGCGCGGATCGTCGATGCAACGCGCCAGACGCTCGGCCACCCGCAACCGCTTTTCCACCTCGGCCTAGGCCAGAACGCCGCTGTGGACGACAGCATGCCGCGGTCGAAACGGGCGACGACGGACTTGCCGCCGACTAAAACCGCTCAGCGGCAGCGCAAGATCGTTCATGGTAGGTGTGGTCTCCGGGAAATTTCGGATCGGCTTAAGCAACCAAATCCTACGTCATTTCAACGGGCTTGCGCCACATCCACCAACCCCCATGAATTTGGTTAGGTTGATGCTGCGTGCCGCCGCCGTGAGGCCGCGCTCGCTAAGCAGCGCGTCGAGAACGACGAGAAGATTCAGATCGAGCCCTTTGAAACGCATGTCTTAGCTATCCATAGCGTGGATGAATTTGATTGAAACAAACGATTTTACCAATTCTCCGGAATGTCGCATGGACCTGGCAGGATCTCACGTGCGCCGATCACTGCCTCTATCGCGTGGCGAGTCCCTTGAGAAGAGCTCGAAAGAGGAAATCTGTCGCGTGCGGTGGAGATTGTACTGGGAATAGAGGCAGCGCTCCAAATCATGTCGAACTCTCCGACGAATGGCGACCGGTACAATAGTTGATCGCAACTGGTCCGGAGCTATGAAACATCTCGATTACATGAGGTGCCGAGTGAATACGCTGACAGCACCCACCGTCGCAGCGTTTAGCTGACGTTTGACGACGGTTCCTATCCATTTACACGCAGATTCTTGATGTGCTGGCGCAAAAGCGGGAGGCCGGCGACTTTTCTTCGTCATCGGGCTGACGCCGCAGAAGCCGGAACTCGTCCGGTTCCTATGGGCATTGGGCTTGGTCGGCGCACAGGCTCTATGAGGGGCAATTTTGGCAACGCGACGCGACTCGGGTTTTGAACGACGCCGAAAACGCAAGCTGGAAAGGAACAAGATGGCAGATCAACTCGCCAACGAAATAATCGCAATGATCAAGAAGCGCGCCGCGTCGGAGGGCGGCATAGCGCCTGCCACGGGCGGCGAAATAACGGCTGCCACGGGACTGACTTCGCTCGGTATCGATTCACTGGGATTGGCGGACGTTCTCTGGGACCTGGAGCAGGCCTACGGCATCGAGATCGAGATGAATACGGCCGAGGCATGGTCGGATCTCCAGAATGTTGGGGGCATGGTGGAAGCCGTGCGCAGCTTGCTCCCTACGGGGGTGTGAATGGACAGGCGCGTCGTGATTACTGGGATTGGCGGGATTTGCGGGCTTGGAACCAACGCCGCCGCCATTTGGACAGAGATGCGAGAAGGCCGCTCCGCCATCGGCCCAATCGTCAACTCCGAGTTCCATGAATTGAGGGTCAGGATCGGTGCCGAGATCAAGGCCCTGCCGGAGCATGACATCGACAGCAAGCAACTCATCTCCATGGACCGCTTCAGCCTGCTCGCTGTGCTTGCGGCGCGCGAAGCCATGCGTCAGGCCGGACTTTCCTCCAAAGAGGGAAATAGCTATCGCTTCGGTGCGACGGTGGGCGTTGGCGGCTGCGGGTGGGATGCGATCGAGCAAACCTACCGCGCCATCCTTCTGGGCGGTAAGCGTGCCGCTCTCTTGACTGTACCCAAGGCAATGCCGGGTGCCGCTGCCGGCCAGGTCAGCATGAGTCTCGGCCTGCGCGGGCCGGTCTTCGGCGTCACGTCCGCCTGTTCCTCGGCAAACCATGCGATTGCCTGCGCGGTGGACCAGATCAGGCTCGGCCGGGCCGACGTGATGCTTGCCGGCGGCAGCGAAGCGCCGCTCATATGGGGTGTGCTGAAGGCATGGGAAGCGATCCGCGTGCTTTCGCCCGATACTTGCCGGCCATTCTCGGCCGATCGCCAGGGCCTGTCGCTTGGTGAAGGCGCCGGCATGGCGGTGCTGGAAAGCTACGAGCATGCCTTGGCTCGGGGCGCCACCATCCTTGCCGAAATTGCCGGTGTCGGCCTTTCCGCCGATGCGTCCGGCATCGTCGCGCCGACTGTCGAGGGGCCGGAGGCAGCAATGCGGGCCTGCCTTGCCGATGCCAGGCTGGACGCCGAGGATGTCGACTATCTCAACGCGCACGGCACCGGCACCAAGGCCAACGACCAGATCGAGACGGCGGCGATCAAGCGCGTCTTCGGTCAGCACGCCTTCTCAATGTCCATTTCTTCTACCAAGTCCATGCACGCGCATTGCCTCGGCGCGTCCGGCGCGCTCGAGTTGATCGCCTGCGTGATGGCTATCCGCGAGAGCGTCGTCCCGCCGACTGCCAATTATCGTGAGCTGGACCCCGATTGCGATCTCGACGTCACGCCCAATGTGGCACGCGAGCGCAAGGTGCGCGTGGCACTGAGCAACTCCTTCGCCTTTGGCGGCACGAACGCGGTTCTGGCGTTCAGGCAGGTGTAGAAGCCGTGAAAGATGCTTCCGGCAACATTATCTCTCGCATCCAGATGCTTGCCGGATAACCTTGTGAAGGGCGGGTCATTGACCGCCTCGGCGAATGCGGGAAGTGGCAGCGGAAGATCGAGGATCCGGGGGTATCGTCTTTGCGAAATTCTTAACTGTTGAACCGGCTTGGACGTACCGCCGCCCCGTAAAAGGTAAGCGAGGCCATGCGGGCTCGGCTTGAGGGTCTGAAGCTGTACACGACAATGTCTGGAAGCCGCAGGGTCGGCTCTGCGCCCGTTATAGTCGCCTGAGTGCTGCCGGCCCGGCCGCGCCGCGGGCGCCGTCAATGAGCTCCTTGAACATGCGGACCTTGCCTCTCTTGGCCGACGCTTCCAGGCGTGCTGTCGTGCTGGCCTCCAGATCCGCCACATGCTTGCGCAGGGTCGTGGTGGGCGCGAGGCCAAAGATGAAGTCGACGCGCAGCACCAGTCGATGACCTGCGGGTTGCAATAATGGCTATCGCCGCGGAGCAGGATTCGAATGTTCGGCCAGTTGATCCGGATCGCCCGCACCAGACGGCGCAGGTGGGGGCGGATCTCAGCCCCACTCGGCCGCTTGGCCGGTCGCAGGATCGCGCTGACGAACCGTCCCGCACCATCGAACACGACGATCGGCTGGAAGCCGTACTCGTATGGTGGGCATTGAACAGGCGAAGCTGTTGGCCTCCGTGCACAGCGTCGAAGGTGTCGTCAATGTCGAGTACGATCCGCTTCGGCACTTGCCGGAACGAGGCGCAATAGAGATCGACCATCGCCCGTCCCATCGCGACCAGCTCCCGCACCCCGGGTGGTTCTCCAGCCGGCACAGCGTCGATTGCGACGCCAGATCCCGACCCGACGGCAGCGCATCCTGGGCCATCTTGAAGACCGGATCGCGGCGCAGCCGGTTGGCGTCGTTGCCGTCCTCGTAGCCGGCGCCGATCATCTTCATGCGAAAGTCGATCATGTCCGCCAGGCTGTGGACGACCTGGTCCGGGCAGCGCGGATCGTCGATGCAACGCGCCAGACGCTCGGCCACCCGCAACCGCTTTTCCACCTCGGCCAAGGCCAGAACGCCGCTGTTGGACGACAGCATGCCGCCGTCGAAACGGGCGACGACGGACTAGCCGCCGACTGATGACAAACCGCTCAGCGGCAGCGCAAGATCGTTCATGGTGGGTGTGGTCTCCGGGAAATTTCGGATCGGCTTAAGCAACCAAATCCTACGTCATTTCAACGGGCTTGCGCCACATCCACCAACCCCCATGAATTTTTCAGGCTGGCAGAGAGGGTGCTTGCGGTGCACTCACTGACACGAGATCGCAAATGGAGGCGCGTGACCACCAGAACTGGCGACACCCAAGGTGGTCCGCTGGACCCGCAGGAGGAACCACAAGGTGTCAGCGGGCAGAGCGCAAGCGAGTCCCTACTTCGATCTTTCTAGAAGCGCGCCGGCAGCCTGGGCGGGGGGCTTGGGGGTCAGACTGCCGGCGCACGCCACTCACGAAGAGCGGCCCCTTTTCCTGGTTCGAACGCCCATAGTCAACCCGGAAACGTCAGGATGCCCGCCATGTTACTTTCAGAGCGGCGCGACTTCGCCATGGTGGACGATTCAGCCTAGGAGTAGCCACTCTCGTAGGCCGAGTTGATGCTCAAGCCAGCATCGCCTTGCCGAACTAGGAAGAGTTCGCCGTTAGTCCTTCGTCGCGAGCCGATGCCGTCGTGCACGTTTCGTAGCACTCCGGGCGGCTATATCGCTTTGTTGTTCGGTGAGCTGCGCCAGAAGGCATCGCATCAATCGAATCAAGCGTCGACATCAGCTGCAAGCTTCACATCACAACAGCTAGTCCACCCATTGCAGATCATCCGATCTGTTCAGGCGGCGTCCGAAATGTCCAACTCCGACTCAAGAATTCCCACAGGTATGGAAAGCGATTTCGCTATCCGATCCCGATAGCCCTTGCTGTACCTCAGACCTCGCTCGATGTTTTGGATTTCCTCAGCGGCCAGGCCGCACGCGACGGCCAGGTCGTCGATCGAATATCCAAGGTGCTCGCGATAAGCGCGGACGATGTGGGTTCCCTGGGACATAGCCGTCAAGACTGGTTCGGGAATGCGCGAATCCTTCATAAACATCTCCAAGAACTGGGAGCTCCCTCGGAGATTCCTCCCGAGGCGCACACCTAGCAAATAAAAAAAATGGTCGTCCATTCGGCCGAACCGGCCTCATGCATGGGATGGGCCGCTGAATTGGCCGGGCCGGAATATGGCGGCTCACCTGCTTCTGATCAAGTATCAAGACTGCCCGTGCTGAGAGCCTGGTCGGCGTAGCGCATGCGACCTGCGATCCTTCGTGGACCATTCTCGCCGATGGCTTTCTTGAACAGCAACTCGAACTTTCGGCACGGACACTGCTTCCTTCGGCAATCTCCACCGGCGAGGCAGCGAAAGACCCGCTCGTAACCGCTACCGAGTTTCGCAATTGCAGCAAACAATGGTCATCTGGTTTCATCCGGGCTTCGGATCCAGACAAGGGGTACCGCTTTCCTGGAGGCGCATCGCCACCTGTACAGGTTCACAATCATTCGACCGTGACCGATTTTGCGAGATTGCGCGGCTGGTCTACATCCGTCCCCATGAAGAGCGCCGTGTGGTAGGCTAGAAGCTGTATCGGGAGCGAGAAGATCATTGGCGCGATAATCTCGTCGACAACCGGCAGCACGAGCGTGTGCATGGTTTCGAGTTTCGATACGGCTGCCCCTTTTTCATCGGTGATGAGGATAATCCGCCCTCCACGGGCAGCCACTTCCTGCATGTTGGAAACGGTCTTGTCGAAAAGACGGTCATGGGGCGCGATGACGATCACCGGCATGTTCTCGTCTATCAAGGCGATCGGCCCGTGCTTCAATTCACCCGCTGCATAGCCCTCGGCATGGATGTAGGAAATCTCCTTGAGCTTCAGCGCACCTTCCATCGCTAGCGGGAAACTGGTGCCACGGCCGAGATACAGGACGTCACGACACTTTGACAGTTCGCGCGACAAGAACTCGATTTCCGGCTGGATGCTCTCGAGTACGTGGCCCATCACGCGCGGCAATTCGGCGAGGCTCCTGACGAGCTCCTGCAGCTCGTCTTCGGGGACCGTCCCGCGGGCTCTGGCGGCGCCGATGGCGAGTGCTGCTAGAACGGCAAGCTGGCAGGTAAAAGCCTTGGTAGAGGCGACGCCGATCTCCGGTCCGGCAAGGATCGGGAAAACCGTATCGGCCTCGCGAGCGATGGTCGATTCGCAGGCATTGACGATAGCGCCAATTTTCAGCCCACGCTCCTTGCAGTACCTCAATGACGCAAGCGTATCGGCGGTTTCGCCGGACTGCGAGATGAAAAGAGCTGCCGACTGCGGCGGCAACGGGATCTCGCGGTAACGGAATTCGGACGCAACGTCGATTTCAACCGTCAGGCGCGCATAGCGCTCGAACCAGTATTTTCCGATCAGTCCGGCGAAATAGGCGGTTCCGCAGGCAGAGATCGCCAAGCTCGGGACCTTGGCGAAATCAATGCCAGGAACCATGTCGCGACTGTCTATGATGTTAATGTAATGACGGAGAGCATGGGCGATGACCTCGGGCTGCTCGTAAATCTCCTTCTCCATGAAGTGGCGATGGTTGCCCTTGTTGGCCAGATCGGCCGCGGCCGTGGAGATATGGAGCGGACGCTCGACGGGACGGCCGTCGACATCGAAGATATGGGCGCCCGAATTGCCGACAACGGCCCAGTCGCCGTCGATGAGATAGGTAATTTCATTGGTGAAGGGAGCAAGGGCGATCGCGTCGGAGCCCAGGAACATCTCGCCGTCGCCGTGACCGATCGCGAGCGGTGGCCCGTTGCGCGCCGCCGTGATGGTCGACGGTTCATCTTCGAAGAGGATGGCAAGCGCATAGGCGCCCTTGACGCGTTTCAGCATGGCACGCGTGGCCTCTTGCGGCCTCATGCCCTCTCGGCGGTATCTTGCCAAGAGATGCCCAACGACCTCGGTGTCGGTGTCGGTCTGGAACTCGGCGCCATCCGCCGCCAATTCGTCCTTCAGCTCGGTGAAGTTCTCGATGATGCCGTTATGGACTACGGCGACACCGTCGCTAAAGTGCGGGTGCGCATTGCGTTCGGTCGAGGCCCCGTGGGTTGCCCAACGCGTGTGGCCGATGCCGACGTTGCCGCTCAGCGGCTCTTCCTTCAGTCGCCTCTCGAGGTTGACGAGCTTGCCCTCGGCGCGCCGGCGGTGCAAGGCACCCTCGATGATCGTCGCAACGCCGGCGGAATCATAGCCGCGATATTCCAAACCCTTCAACGCGCCGATCAACCGATCCGACACCGGCTGTTGCCCAACGATGCCAACAATCCCGCACATGTTCGTCTCCGCATCTTTGCGGGCAGCACCAGCCCACGCGAGACGGATACCCGTCCGGCCGCTTTAAGTGGCGGCCTTGTAGTAGAATTCCATAATATTGGTAAAATTGATTGTTGTGATAACTACCATCCACCCGATGGATAGGTCGGCCGCTGTGGAGCCACGACCCAAACTTCTATTCGCGCCTGACGCTCTTATGAGGATCGCAAACTCACACCCGCGGCAGGATCACGGCCTCGGAAAGGCCAGGAGGCCTTGGACAGTGGACGGACGACGGGCCTGCGGCCCCTTGTCAGGCAGTCGGCATCTAGGAGCATGGTGCCGCCGACTTGGGCATCGGCGATGGTCTGTCTTGGCGACAGCCTGAGTTCGCTTCAGGACCGTCGTCGTCTCGCGCGGCTGCCGGTGTCAGTTGACGATAACAAATGTCCGCCGGGGGCGAGCGCCTCGCGCACGGCACGTGCCAGCCGCGGTCGGTCCGGGACGCCGTCGAAGGCGTTGGCCGTGAAGACTCACGGGGCGTGACACCAGAGTAGCGAGTTCGTAGCGCGTAGCCGGCGACGAATTCGCAATTGGTCGCGCCGGCGCCGGTCAGCCGGCGCTGCGCGGCCTCCAGCTGGTCGGCGTAGTGCGACGACATGGCGGGTGATCGTGGCGATCGGCACAGCCGCCCCGCAACAGAGGTCGACCACCTCCATGCCCGGCTTCAGCCCGTTGTCGCAAGCGCCATCTTCGCTGCGGTCGCGCTTGTCATGCTGCTCTTTCCTGGCCTTTGCAAGAACACGAACCTCGGCTTCGGTCGGAATGGCAATGTGGCGAAGGGCGACCCGATCTGCGTCAAGCTCATCGCCAGGGAAGAGGCGAATGATGAGCAGCCCCACTATCGCCTGATCACCACCGGCGGCCGCCGATGTTCCCAGCATTCGCGTTCCAAGGTCGGCATGTCGTGCTCCTCGCTGGCATAGCCGAGGCAGAAATAGCCGATCAGCGTCCATTCGGGCGGCGTGTCGAGAATTTCGGCCATCTCGGTCGCATCGAGGATCGACACCCAGCCCATACCGATGCCCTCCGCCCGCGCCGCCACCCACAGTGTGTGCACTGCCATGACGGCCGAATAGTCGATGGTCGCCGCCATGGTCATGCGACCGAGCCCATGGCCTTGTCGGGTCGTGCGGTCGGCGAAGACCGCGAATTGACAGGGCGCCTCGTCGAGCCCGGCAAGCTTCAGCCGGGCATAGAGTGCGGCGCGCTCTCCCGAAAAGCGCGTGAGCGCCTCAGCATTGCAGCGCTCGAAGCAGTCTCTCACGGCAGTGCGCCGCTTGAGGCTCTCGACGACTACGAAGCGCCAGGGCTGGCTGAGGCCAACGGAGGGCGCAATGCTGGCGAGCTCGAGCAGGCGTTCCAGCGTACCCTCTGGCAGAGCCGTCGGCTCGAAGCGCCGCACATCCCTGCGCCAGCGCAGCAGCGTGATCAGCTCGGAGCGAAAATCGTCGGTGAAATCTGGAGGTGACGGCATGGCGGTCTCGTTAGGTATGGATTGGCATTAGGGAGTACAGTGTGGACAGCCTCTGCCTATTGCCAAGCTGGCTTGTTGCGTCCGACAATCGCGTCATGCGACCCCAACCGCAAACGATAGAAAAATCTTTCCTCGTGGGCGGCGCTATTACGATGCAATCGACCAAGCCAGTTTCGATCAGCTCGCACCGCGGTGAATCGTGTACCAGGCCGTTGCTAAATGCGCCATTGACACTCAGGCGCACCCGTATCGCTCACCAGGCCTCCGAATGCAGAGAACGTCGGCCTGGAACGCGGAGACGGCGACAGGCATCTCAGCTTGCATATGGTCGTTCCTGCCGCATCGCCTGCAACTCAGTTTGCTTCCGACCACGTCGGCCTCGACGTCCCCGAAGATTCCCCAGGTCATTCGGCAGATACCATCGTCTGTCGTCATAGCGCCGCAGCGGACAGCACCAGCTGCCCAGTTTCATTTGGTGCATCGCTGAGCTTCCAGTCGCCACCGCAATTTCGTCTTCCACCAGCGTCAGGCATGACCCAAATTGGAGCTCATCCCTCTCACAGTCGATTCGCGCTTGAACTATATGTTCTACTTTCGTTCACTGTTCGGACGACACATTAGAAAGAGCTGGAATGGAATCTATTATCAGCCCTCGACAGCCGCCAAAGGTGGCCGCTGTTCAAGCCCGCCGAAAAATTTGGATGCCGTTCACAAGGGGAGAGCATTGGTGGGACCATGCCGGCACCATCTACCTCTTTGTTCTTCTCGGGGAACATCGCCCGGGCCAGTGGTCTCAATCGTGACCGGAGAGTAAAAATAACTGACGCGCATCAGGGCTCGCGCATGTGGAACGAGATGAGCATCCCAGTTACTGGCACATTCTACAATCAGCTACCAATTGACAAAACGTAAGGCAGGAGACGGTCGAGACGTGGAAGGTGTTCGACCGTCGTACCGCAGAGTCGCCATAAGTCGCATTTACGAGGCCCTAATATTTGATGCAAATGGCTGGGAACGTTGCTCACCCTCAACTCGGAGGTGACCGTTACCATCAACAGCGGATGGGCTGGTGCCGTCATCAGTTGGAGGGCGACTTGCCTCCTCTAGCCGTTTTCGCAACCTATTCCGTCGCCGTCTCGGTCAAGATCATAGATATCGGTGCCTACGACAGAGACCGGCCCGTGTACGTATGCGGGACCATTGCCCTTTCGGGAGGAACAGTCGACATCGCTGGCGATTGGAACACAGGCGCCTGTGTAGTTAGGGTCGCAGGATTCTTGGCCATGAGCGCTGCTGATGAAGGACGCCAGACCCAGAGCGACCGCGCCTAGACGATGAAACCGCATCAAACACCCGCCAGCCAACACCCAAGAAATCTTAGCGGGCATTTTAGCTCCATGCAATATTAGCGCTGGCTTGGGCGCCTATATATCACCACCAAGCTCCAAAGAGATAAGTTATTGCCCCACTGCAATGATCAAGATCGCGTTGAGGGTCGCGCGATGGCGGGCTACTTGATTTCGGTTTGGCAGATGCGCGGCCAAAGACCGACGCGTGCTGCCAGGCATATGCATCTGCGGCGGGGTTTGACTTTTGATATTGCGAGGCAGGAAGGTCGCTTGCTGTACAGAGGAGCTTATTGCCGAGGTCGAGAATCTTAGTGCCGATCGATGGTAGTGCATCCACATCAGTCTGATTTTCGACAGCCGTCGTCGAGCCGGAGTGCGCATCTCCCTCTGCGGTGAGGCCTCCGTAAGCGTCTGCGACGACCGACAGAGTCGACAACCACGCGCTTCGTTCAGCCCCCCGAGGTGATCATGGCTGAAAGCGGTCCTACAAGGGCGGGCGATGTTAGCCGTCAAGGCCGACAAAAGGCAAACGCTGTGGGATCGTGTGCAGGGCGAGGTCGGCGTCCCGGTCCCGAAGGAGCATAAGAAGGACAAGGCGGAATGGCTGAAGCCGGGACTGGTCGGCCGGGTCAGGAGGTCGAAGAGGGAAGAGAAGCTGCGCCACGCAAGGCTACCGGATTTCTGGGAGGATAACCAAAGAGCGCGGTCAGTCTTGGGTATATTGTACGATTGTTACCCAAGCGGCGGCCGGCATCGAACTCTCATCCTCGTGGAGCTAGGGTTGTGCTATGGCACAGCCCTTTCAATCCGCCCCAATGAGCGCTTCATTTCAGATGATCGTGGACCACTATGAGACAGCGGTTTCACTCCAGGAGCGCATTGTAACTCGCGCTCGACAAGTCGGCTTGGCGACCAAAAGCGATGACGAATTTCTGGAGCATCTGAATGCCGCGTTAGAGCGGGTGCGCCAAAGCTTGGCTCGGGCCGATTAACATAATTGATTAAAAAATGGGACATCCGCGGTCGGCAGGCATACAGTGTGCCATCGACGGCAACTCTAAGGGCGTCCGTCGGCTGTGAGCGATCAACATGCTTCCGCCCCAATAGGGAGAGGGAGCTATGACAGACTCCAGTTCACAAACTCACACTGCCGCGCAACGCGACACCGGCCAAAATTCGATCTATCGCAATTCGCTGCTGCTACGAATGTGCTCGGCAGATTTGGCATTGCTGCAACCTCATTTCGAAAGCGTCTCCCTTGGGCTGAAGACGCATCTCGAAGTGGCGGGGTCACCAATCAGCACCGTGTACTTCTTCGAGAGCGGTCTCGGGTCAGTGGTGGGCGAGCTGCGGCCTGGTATCGAAGCTGAGATCGGAATCATTGGTTGTGAGGGCATGACCGGCTCAGCGCTTATCATGGGCGATGACCGGTCAACGCACGATTGTTACGTCCAATTAGAAGCCCGAGCCTTTGTTATCGACGCGGGCCTCTTCACCAAGGCGCTTCTGACAAGCCCAACCTTGCGAACCTTTCTGCTCCGCTACGTTCACTACTTTCACCTCCAGGCAAGCTTCACCGCGCTCAGCAATGCCCGGATGAACATAGTCGACAGGCTCTCAAGATGGCTGGTGATGTGTGATGATCGCGTCGACGGGAACAGCTTTGCGATTACGCACGAGTTCTTATCAGTTATGCTCGGTGTCAGGCGGCCCGGCGTCACCATAGCGCTGCAAACCTTGGAGGGCCAAGGTCTGATACGCTCAATGCGAGGAGAGGTAGTCATTCTTGATCGCGCGCGTCTAATTGCGCTGGCAGATGGGTCATATGGCAGGGCTGAAGCCGAATACGCTCGGCTAGTCGGCAAACTGCATTGATCGCAGGCGCCGCGGCGTCCGTAGCGCCGCGACGGTGATCGCCAACGAATGTGCTCGACAGGAGATGGTCGATCTCCTGCATTGGAGTCACGTAAGCCGCCTAGACAGAGCCTTCACCGCCGACGTTGCCGAGCATCGGGATCCAAGACGAAGCTGTCATGCCGGCACCGCTGCATGCGCCGCGCGAGGGAACAAACCGCCCCTCGCCTTCGTTCAGGATCCCGAAGCACGATACGGCTGTGCACCACCTTCCGGCCACTCAAAGGAGACCCGAGACGACTTGGTCCGTAAAGGAGGTTTTCGAAGAGCATCTGAGGCTTCGCGCGGCAGGCGATATCGAGGAGGATCTCTTGGGCGCACTGCCATCTAACCTCGATTAAACAGGCACTGATGCGCTGGCTGGAGCAATGGCGAGACTCATTGCACCAGCCAAGTTCAGGGCATGTGCAGACAACCGCTTTTGGCCCGGAACAGATCGATTGGCGGCATAGCCTTATCTTTCCCTCACAACGGGAAGGCTGTTTCGGGACTTTTCGAAATCAGCGGATCACAGGCTCGCCATGGAAGCGGCGGCGCGATGGAGGAGAAACGCCGAAGCCAACTTCCATCATCAGCCGTGGCCTGTGCGACGGCACGGTGCCCATATGGAACCCGAACGGATCCTCGACGAAACCGAAACCGGCCATGCCGGTCAGCGTGACCGGACTCTGCTTGCCGTAGACGTCCAGAATCTCTTGCGCTGGATGGCCGACGACAAGCGTAAATTGGTGCTTGAGGGCGCGGCGATCATGGCTGCCGCGAACATAGATATGCGGGCCGGTCCCCTCGTCGACGGGCACCAGATAGAAAAAGAACTTCAGCATCCGCCAGTCGTCCAGGTCGAAGTGGTATTTGCCGAGCGAAGCCAGGTTCTTGTCCGCGTCCGACGCCTGGCCGGTCGGGAAGCTCCACCAGACGCGCGTCGTGATCAGCGTCGCCTGGCCGCCGAGATAGTGCGCCGCGATATCCATGAGCAGCGGATCGTTTTGGATGGCAACGGCCGACTTACAGCCCAGAATGCGCTCGAAATAATGGCCGCTGAGCAACGGACGGCCAAATCGCGCCTCAGCCTCCGCATGCTCCGCCGGCATGAACTCGAGTCGGCGATCGAAATTGCCGAAACAAGGTGTGCACCTGGCGAATGCGGCTACATCTTCAGCCACCATTGCAGGCAGGACAAGGCCGGGAAAAAGCCCATCCATCCGCAGCGCGTCGACAACGTCGTGGCAATTGACACCGGCAAACATCGTGTCCTGGGCTCTTTGCGGCCTTCGGACCGGCTTTGCACCACGCCAGTGCATTCTCCGTGCCGGCATGGTGCGCGCCAACATGAACATGGGCAGCCACGCCGGGTTCTCGCGAATATCCGACAGGTAGGTCGGAATGCGTACGGCTATGCGACGCAGCATGCTGCCGTTTCGCGCGATTGTCTCAAGGCTTGCAGCGCCGGCTTTGTCGGAGTTCATAACGGTCATCGGGGTCCTCAGGTCATGAATGCACTTATCGACGAAGTTGGGTCCCGGTGTTTCGCCGAAACCCGATTCGCCGCGGAAGAACTAGGCGCTTGCCACGTTTTGTGCAACGCACCATTGCAGTGAGAAAATGGAGGTTGCGCGTTCGTATAAGACAATCGCAACCACTCCAATTACCTCAGGAACTGTCTGTAGCCGCCGCCCATCAGGTAGCGGCCGCGTTGGATGGCGCGACGTACCTGATCGCGAAGATGGCCGCCTGGATGACGCCAATCTTCTTCGACACGGCGTCTCCCGAACAAGGCAATGGCGACCTCCTGATGAGATGCTCCCGCCAGCGAGCCATCCAAAGCCTGCAGTACAATACGCAGACGCGCTCCGCGGTGTTCCGGCGGAAAGCAAGCAGCTGACACGCGGCGGCAATCATTGATGTCGTTCAGGAACTGAAGGGCAGCGACATGGAACTTGAGGTGCTGCGGCTGAAGGATTGCGTCGACATATAGCCGCAACGGGCGGAGGACGGACGCACCGGAAACGGCGATCTGCAGACTCCGGCAGTTCTCCCTCAGCAGCACGTGCTGCATGCCCGCAGCTGTCAGCAGGATGTCCTTGCAGCATGAGAGCGAAGAAAGGTGAAGCGGTTCAAAATCGTGGTCGAGCCCCAGCGGCTCCGCGGCCGCTCGTAGAATACAGGCGCAATCGCGCGGATCCCAAAAGACCCTCGCCGATGTAGCGTCCGACTGTGGCGCGTCCGCGAAAAAGGAGGCTCCATTGTCTTAGGAAAGCTGATTCTGTCGTCAACTCGATTATCTTCATGTCGGCCTGGGTTCCGACGAAGCAGGCGGACGGTGCCATTTTGGCGTGGTCGCGCTGGAATTGTGGATTGCGCCGAAGAAACTCCCAGGCCCAGCCAGTGCGTGGCAATCGTCTGGCGTAGTGGTAAGCGTCCTGGCGACGCCAGTCCGGCCAGCATACAAGGCCGACCGTCGCTTCCTTGGGCAAACCAGCATCCTTCATGGCACAGGTGTCCACAATGGCGCTATGCTGACGGGCCTAGAACCGGTTGCCACAGTACCGGTCCGCTCAGACGTCCCCTGCTGCGGATGCGCAAAAGGCTCGCGTGGGAAATCTCGAGAAACCCAGCCACCGCCTCCGTTTTGCCGACGCACTTGGGTTCTCCGATGCGCGACAATGGCCACGTAGCAAGGCGGAGGATCCGCTCCATGCGCGTGTCCGTCACCGTTACGATCCGGGTCAGATCCTTGGCCAAGCCGAACTCGATCATGCCCGCGAAGAGCTCGTAGGTCGCCTGAGCCAGCCCGCCCGCTGCCTTGGGCGCCGACGGAGGAAGATCGAGCGCGAAACGACTGCTCTCCCATATGTCGGTGGTCGAGGGCACGACGTCAGCACCCAGCAGCACCGGGAAGGTGTCGCGCAACATTGTGGGTCCGGTGCTGGGCAAAAGACGTACGCAACCGCGAATTCGCCAGTCGGATCCTTTGAGGAGCAGATAGACAGGCTTGAGAGCATCAAACGGATCGGATTCCATCTGGTCTTCGGTATCAACTTCCCAATCGAGCCTTTCCTTGAACACCCGAAACCTGAGCCCGTGCATCTCTTTGAGCTCGCCTGCAAAATCACTGTAAAAGTCTGGTGCTATCAGTTGCATCATGGTCGCCTCCATGTGGGATGTGTTCCCGCCATCGAAGGGCAAAGCTGACAGCGATGCAGCCTGTAGAGGTTTACAGGTATCGTGGCTGAGAATCAGGATCTCGTCAGGCCGGAGGCAGCCATTCGTGCAACGGCTTGGTTGATCGTTCGAACGCCAAACTTTGCCTTGGCGTTTTCCAGATGAAAGGTCACGGTGCGCTTTGAGACGCCGAGAAGCTGGCTAGTATCCCAAGCCGACTTGCCGCGCGCCGCCCATTTCAGACACTCGAACTCCCGCGGGGTCAGCGTTACACCATCCACCACGCGATGATCGGCGAGCCTTCGCCGGACATGGATATGAAAGTTGATGGCCACCAGCTGCAATGCTTTTTCGTAACGTGCCAGTGACCGCAACAGAGGCGGACGGGACTCGTCGGAAGCAAAGGTCAGGGCAGCAAACCGGCCGAGATGATCATGCATGGACATCGTCAGGCCGCCGCAGATGCCAAACTCAGCCGCACTCTCTAGAATTTGTTGCTGCGAATTCGGCAGACCGTGCCGAGCGCGATCCACACCCCAATCGAATGTATCCCAGCCTTGCAGCCCGCGCAGGATGACCGGATCGAGACTGTGGTACCGCTGTTGCAGATAACGTGACGTCCAGGATGAAGGATAGTTTGAAATTAATTGGGGGGCGTCGCCGGAGGCTGACGGGTAGGTGAAATAGGCGAATAGCGGGAAGTCGAAGCCGGCTGCAGCGGAGGCCATTGCCTCACCGAGATCGGCAGCATCAACACTTGCAGACAGTTGCTCGACGAAGTTCTCAAACACGCGATGCATGTGTCCTGTGCGTAACCTCCGTAACGCTCAATGCCAGGCAGAGACCTTGTTTTAGATGATCCCGGACGAATACGGCGCGTGCCGAGAACGTGGCTAATCTGTTGAACCAATCCGAAATAGTCTGACGTTGTCTATGAGCCGTGTGCCGCCGAGCCAGGCGGCGGCAAGCAACCGTGCCGGTCGATCGAGGCTTGTTATCGGGTGCAGATCTGCCTCATCGCGAAGTTCCAGGTATTCGACCTCGCGATAGCCTGCAGCCAGAATTGCTGCGCGAGATTCTGCAAGCGTTGGCAGGATGGGTGAGCCGCGCTCAAGCCGCTCAGCCGTCTTGAGCAGGACCGATGATAGCTTGGGAGCAACAGCGCGTTCCGCTGGCGAGAGCCGCACATTGCGCGATGATAGCGCAAGACCGTCGGCTTCACGGACTGTCGGACAGGCAACAATGGTGATTGGAATATCCAGATCCCGGGCCATGCGCCTGACCAGGTGAATTTGCTGAAAGTCCTTTTCGCCAAAGAAGCCGAAGTCAGCGCTGGTCTGCAGGAAGAGCTTGGCGACGACGGTCGCCACGCCGTCGAAATGCCCCGGCCGGAATGTACCGCACAGGCCTTCGCTGACACCGCAAACCGAAACGGTGGTGGCGAAGCCCGCCGGATACATCTCCTCTGCATCTGGCGCATAAAGCAGGTGCGCGCCAACCGGTGCCAGTTTGGCGGCATCCTCGTCCTCGGTGCGGGGATACGCGGCAAGATCGGCCTGGCTGTTGAATTGCTTCGGGTTGACGAAGAGCGTCACTATCACACGGTCTGCCTTCTCGAGTGCAGCGCGCACCAGGCTGAGATGGCCCTCATGCAGGACGCCCATCGTTGGCACCAGGGCTATCCTCACACCTTCGCAGCGCCATGCGGCGACGCTTTCGCGAAGCTGGTCAACGCTCCTGACGATCGGCACGCTCACGCTGCTTCTCCGCTCTTGGTGGCGTCCGTGTCGGCGGGCTTGGGCGCATCGGCAAACACGTGCTCTGCGGCGGGAAACTGGCGCTCCTTCACCTCGCGCGCATAGGAAGCGATCGCATCCGCAGCCGCCTCCCGGAGTTCAGCATAGCGCTTGACGAACTTGGGCCGGAAGTCGCCGAAGAGGCCCAGCATGTCGTCGACGACGAGAATCTGGCCGTCACAGGCTGCCGAGGCACCGATGCCAATGGTCGGGGTCGCCACCTCCTTGGTGATCCGGCGGGCGAGCGCCTCAGGAACCTTCTCCAGGACGACCGCAAAGGCGCCCGCTTCGCCCACCGCAATTGCGTCGCGCCTGATGCGCTCGGCATCCCCGCCCCTGCCCTGTACGCGGTAGCCACCGATGGTGTTGATGGCCTGCGGCGTCAATCCGACATGGGCCATGACGGGCACGCCGCGTGCGGCGAGGAAGCCGATCGTCTCTGCCATCGCTTCGCCGCCTTCGAGCTTGACGGCCGTGCAGCCGGTCTCGGCCATGACGCGCGCGGCATTGCGGAAAGCCTGCTCTGGGCTTTCCTCGTAGGAACCGAACGGCAGGTCGACCACCATCAGCGCCTGCTTGATGCCACGGCGCACCGCCTGGCCGTGCGTGATCATCATCTCCAGCGTGACACCGAGCGTCGAGGGCAGGCCGTGGAGAACCATGCCGACGCTGTCGCCGACGAGCACCACATCACAATGGGGATCGACAAGCCGGGCGACTGGGGTGGTGTAGGCGGTAAGGCAGACGAGCGGCGTCCCACCTTTGCGCGAACGAATATCCGGCGGTGTGATCGCCCTGGTGTCACCATAAGCGCTCATGGGACCCTCCTTCCCCTACGTTACCAGCTGCGGCTGTCGCCTTTGGCACATTTTTGTGCAGGTGCGAAGAGCAAAAAAATGGCCATGCAGCTGCGGGGTGTTGACGTGCCAATTGGCACGCTTACACTAAATCGATTAAGGTGCCCCCGAGTTGGCCAAATAATGGACGATCAGGCAATAGGACTCAGGAAAGACAGAGCCGCCGGCAAGGCCGACAACGTCAAAGTGGACTTGATCGCCTTTGTGGTCGCCGTAAACGGCAGTCAACCCTGTGTCCTCACCATCGGCCAGGCGGACACCTTGCCCTCCGGTCCCTTTGCGCTTGAGCACCGATCGCTGCAATCCGGCTTGAGGGGGTGGGTCGAGCAGCAAACCGGCCATCGGCTGGGGTACATTGAGCAACTCTACACGTTCGCGGATCGGGATCGCATCGGCGCCGAGCGCCAGCAGCGCGTCATCTCCATCAGCTATCTGGCATTGACGCGCAAGGAACAGGCAGCGGGCTCGCCCAAGTGCGGATGGCAGAGTTGGTATGAATATTTTCCATGGGAGGACCACCGCTCCGGCACGCCTGCGGTCGTGCTGGACGTTCTGCGGCCGCGCCTGATCGAATGGGCAAACGGGGTTGGCGATTCGGCCACGCGACGTGAACGCTGGCAGCGGGCGACGATAGCCTTTGGCTTCGACGACCGCCTTTGGAACGAGGAACTCACGCTTCAACGCTATGAGTTAGTCTACGAAGCAGGCCTGGTCCAAGAGGCCGTAAGAGGGCGGGACGCAGGACCCCCGCCGCTGGTGCCCAGCAAGTCCATGGTCGCCGATCATCGCCGCATCGTGGCGACCGGCATTGCGCGGCTGCGCTCCAAGATCAAATACCGCCCAGTCGTCTTTGAGCTGATGCCGCCGGTCTTCACGCTTTTGCAGCTGCAGCGAACCGTGGAGGCGCTCGCCGGCAGGCTCATCCACAAGCCGAACTTTCGCCGACTCATCGAACAGCAGGAGCTGGTCGAGGAGACCGGAGAGGCCACCACTGAGACCGGCGGCCGGCCAGCGAAGCTTTTCCGTTTCCGCCACGCCGTTCTCGACGATAGGCTCATCGCCGGGACAAAATTGCCGCTGGCACGGGGTTGACATCCCTTATACTCACAGCAAGTATATGCTGGTTATTGTCAGTTAGAGTATAAGCGGGAGGGGGTCGATGGGCGCCATGCTGCCTAGGGCCGCGTTGCTCTACGAGCGCGTCCGACGAGTGATCCCGCCGATTGAATGGCCGGCTTTCGCCGAGGATATCGAGGCGATCCTTGCGCTGAAGCGCGAGCGCAACGCGATCATCCTGGCGCACAATTATCAGACGCCCGAGATCTTCCACTGCGTGGCCGACATCGTCGGCGACAGCTTGGCACTAGCCCGCACGGCTGCGACGGTCGAGGCGCAAGTCATCGTGCTGGCCGGCGTCCATTTCATGGCCGAAACGGCCAAGCTCCTCAATCCGGGCAAGACCGTGCTCATTCCGGATCTCAGCGCCGGTTGCTCGTTGGCGGACTCAATCACGGCAGAAGACGTGCGCTTGATGCGCCAGCGTTATCCCGGCGTTCCGATCATCACTTATGTAAATACGTCCGCCGAAGTGAAGGCCGAGTCGGATATCTGCTGTACATCCGGCAACGCCAAGGCGGTCGTCGAATCCCTTGGGGTTCTCCGGGTGATCATGTTGCCGGACGAATATCTGGCCCAGAATATCGCCGCTCAGACAGATGTGCAGATCATCGCCTGGAAAGGGCGTTGCGAGGTGCATGAGCGCTTTACACCGGCCGACATCCGCGAGTTGCGCGAAAGCCATCCCGGCGTGGTCGTGCTCGCCCATCCCGAATGCCCGCCCGACGTCGTGGCTGAAGCAGATTTTTCCGGCTCGACGGCTGCCATGTCCGACTATGTCGAAAGGCAAAGGCCGCCACGAGTCGTGCTGATGACGGAATGCTCAATGAGCGACAACGTCGCGTTAGCCCACCCAGAGGTCGAGTTCATCCGGCCCTGCAATTTGTGCCCGCATATGAAGCGGATCACGCTTGCCAACATCCGCACGGCGCTCGAGCAGAACCACCATGTCGTAACCGTCGAACCCGGGATCGCCGGGCGCGCGCGGCTAGCGGTCGAACGGATGCTGGCAGTTTGAGCGCCGACCCCCGCAGCTTCTTCGGGCGGCCCATCATCATCGGCGGCGGCATCGCCGGACTGATGACCGCGCTTCAACTGTCGCCGGAGCCGGTGCTTCTTCTGTCAAGGTCGCTGCTGGGAGCTGACAACTCGAGCACCTGGGCCCAGGGGGGCCTGGCTGCAAGTTTCGGCGAAGACGACGATCCGGCAATGCACCTGGCCGATACGGTTGCCGCCGGGGATGGTCTCTGCGACAGAGACGTGGCGAGCCGCATCCTCCAAGCCGCGCCTAAGGCCATAGAGGGGCTTGCGGGCTTTGGGGTTCGCTTTGACCGCACGCCGGAAGGATCACTGTGCCTCGGATTGGAGGCCGCACACAGCCGACGTCGCATCGTTCATGCGCATGGGGACGGCACCGGGCGTGAGATCATGCGTGCGCTGATCGCGGCTGTGCGTTCCACTCCGTCGATAGTTGTCGTGGAGGGCGTGGAAGCGCGCCGGCTCGCCGTGCGAGAGAATGCGATCCGAGGCGTCTGGGCGAGCTGTTCGATCGCACCTTTCTTCTTCGGCTCACGGCGGGTCGTCCTCGCCACCGGTGGCATCGGGGGACTGTTTCTCGACACCACGAACCCTTGGGGCAGTTGCGGACAAGGCCTTGCGCTTGCGGCCCGCGCTGGAGCTGTCCTAGCCGACCTCGAATTCATTCAGTTCCACCCGACCGCGCTTGACGGCCCAGAACGCCCTATGGCGCTGGTCAGCGAGGCTGTGCGAGGCGAAGGTGCTGCCCTGATCGATGAAACCGGCCAGGCTTTTCTCCAGAGCGTGCCCGGGGCGGAACTTGCGCCTCGCGATGTCTTGGCCCGCGCCGTGTGGAACCATCTTGCGGACGGCCACCATGTTTTTCTCGATGCCCGACAACGGCCAGGCCCGGCATTCGCTCGACATTTCCCGACAATCGCATCAGCCTGCCTTGGAGCGGGCATCAATCCCGCGCGCGATCTCATCCCCATTCGTCCGGCCCAACACTACCACATGGGTGGCGTTGCCGTGGACAGCTCGGGCAGGACCTCCGTCAAGGGGCTGTGGGCCTGCGGCGAAGTCGCTTCGACAGGACTGCATGGCGCCAACAGGCTCGCCAGCAATTCCTTGACGGAGGCAATCGTGTGCGCCCGCTGGGTCGCTGAAAGCGTCGCCGGAACGCCTGCGCGCAGAACAAGGCCTGCGTTTGCGAACGTTTACCCACCGCCCGCTCCGATAGCCGTGCGCGTTTTTCTGTCGCGCGCACTCGGCATCGTCCGGGATGGTCAAGCGTTGAAAGCAGCCGCGCGTGCCTTATTGCCGCTCGCCGAAAGCAAGGATGCGGCCTCGGATCCGGCGGCTGTCGGGCTAATGATTGCTGTTGCCGCCTTGTTGCGCGAAGAAAGCCGCGGCGCTCATTACCGGACAGATTTTCCTCATCATGCGACTGCCGCCCGACGGTCCGAAATCACGCTCGAAGCCGCCTTGGCGGCCGCGCGGGAACTCGGACACTCGCCAAGCTCCGAAGGTGCAAAGGGATGATGCTCTCACCGCTCCCCACGGTCCTGCTTGAGCCGCTTGTACGGGCATCTCTTCTTGAAGACCTTGGCAGAGCCGGCGACTTGACCACGGACGCCATCGTCCCGAAGGAATGCCAAGCGGGAACCGTGTTGGTGGCGCGACAGTCCGGAGTTGTCGCCGGCATCGATCTGGCGATGCTCGCTTTCGGCTTGATTGATCCTGGTGTCGAAATCTCCGTGGAGCGGGCAGACGGCTGCAATGTCGTGGATGGAGAGGTCATTGCATCAGTGGTTGGCCCGGCCCGGGCCATTCTCACAGCCGAAAGGACGGCACTCAATTTTTTGTGCCATCTGAGCGGCATCGCCACAGCAACGGCATCGATGGTCGCTGCGGTTCGTGGATATGGCGCGAAGATCGTCTGCACCCGCAAGACGACGCCCGGATTGCGGGCAGTCGAAAAGTATGCCGTGCGCGCAGGTGGCGGGTCCAATCACCGCTTCGGCCTGGACGATGCAATTTTGATCAAGGACAACCACATCGCCATCGCAGGCGGCGTCCGGCCAGCGCTCGAGCGAGCACGAAGAGCGGCCGGTCATCTCGTCAAGATCGAAGTCGAGGTCGATACTCTGGCCCAGTTGGAGGAGGTACTTGGCTTCGCTCCCGATGCGGTTCTGCTCGACAACATGTCCCTCCCCGATCTTCGCCGCGCCGTCGCAATGGTCGGTGGCCGCGCTATCACCGAGGCTTCTGGCGGGATCACGTCCCATACAGCGCGAGCGGTTGCCGCGACCGGCGTTGATCTGATTTCGGTCGGCCGACTCATCCACAGCGCGCCGATCCTGGATATCGGCCTCGACCATCGGGGCTCATGATTGTCTGAGTAACGAACAGGATTGGGTCAACTGTCCTTTCCGATCATCATAGTCAGATAGCAAAGACCCGCAAGACAGACCGGAGGAACAGCATGGAGATGCAAACGGCAAGTTCAACGCAGACATCGCCACAGGCCAAATCTCTTGACCCCCCTGACCCTGGAGCGTGGACCTTGGAGAAGGCTCAGGCACTTTACCATGCCCCCTTCAACAATCTCCTCTTCCTGGCGCAAACGGTGCACCGCCAGAATTTCGATCCAAACAAGGTCCAGCTCAGCCGGCTGCTCAGCATCAAGACCGGAGGATGCCCGGAGGATTGTGGCTATTGCAGCCAGTCGGCGCGTCACGAAACCGGGTTGGAGGCGTCCAAGCTGATGGATGTCAGGCGCGTCATCGCCGAAGCGACCAAGGCGCGTCATGCCGGCGCCACCCGTTATTGCATGGGCGCGGCCTGGCGAAACCCCAAGGCGCGCGACATGGATGCGGTGGTGGCGATGGTCGAAGGCGTCAAGGCGCTGGGCCTGGAGACCTGCATGACACTCGGCATGCTCGATCTTGAGCAAGCCGCTCGACTGAAGCAGGCGGGCCTCGACTACTACAACCACAACATCGATACGTCAGAACGCTACTATAGCGAGATCATCGGTACGCGGAGCTTTGCCGAGCGGCTCGAGACGCTTGACCACGTTCGCAAATCCGGCATCAAGGTCTGCTGTGGAGGCATTGTCGGCATGGGCGAGGAGCCGGTGGACCGGATCGACATGCTGGTGACGCTGGCCAATCTGCCGGAACATCCGCAAAGCGTTCCGATCAACATGCTGATCCCGATCGCCGGTACGCCGCTTGCAGACGCCAAGCCCATTGAGCCGATCGAATTCGTGCGCGTGATCGCGCTGGCGCGCATCATGATGCCGAAATCGCATGTCCGTCTGTCCGCCGGCCGCACCGCGATGACTGACGAGATGCAGGCGCTGTGCTTTTTTGCCGGCGCCAACTCGATCTTCTTCGGCGACACGCTGCTGACGGCGGACAATCCCGGTGAGGACAAGGATACCCTGCTGTTCCGGCGCCTTGGCATCGATCCGATGGAACTCGAGGCGCAATGAACGGGGCGCCGCTTGCCCGTTATGATGCGACCTTGCAGGGGCTAGCGCGCAAGGACCGGCTGCGGACGCTTTCGCCCCGCGCCGGGCTGGACTTCTCGTCGAACGACTATCTCGGGCTGGCCGCGTCCAGAAGACTTGGCGATGCGGTTGTGGCGGCGATTGCGCGGGGCACGCCGGTTGGCGCCACCGGGTCGCGGCTGTTGCGCGGCAATGCACCGGAACACGAGCAGCTCGAGGCAGACGCGGCGGCATTCTTTGGAGCCGACCGCGCGCTGTTCTTCGGCAGCGGCTACATCGCCAACTTCGCTCTGCTGAGCGCCCTGCCGCAGAAGGGCGATCTTTTGGTTGTCGATGAGCTCGCCCATGCCAGCATGCATGAGGGTGCGCAGGCCGGGCGCGCACAGTTCGTGCTGGCCGCGCACAACGACGCCACCGCTGTCGAGGATGCGATTACACGTTGGCGCGTCGCAGGCGGCATGGGATGCGTCTGGATCGCGGTGGAAAGCCTTTACAGCATGGATGGCGACTGCGCGCCTTTGGAGAGCCTGGTCGCACTTGCCGATCGGCACGGCGCATTCATCGTCATTGATGAGGCGCATGCCACCGGCGTCTGGGGACCGGATGGCCGGGGGCTTGCCGCCGCTTTCGAGGGCCGCGACAACATCATAGCGCTCCACACCTGCGGCAAGGCGCTCGGCGCATCTGGTGGGCTCGTCACCGGGCCGAGGGCACTGTGCGAATATCTGATCAACCGTTGCCGTCCATTCATCTACGCAACCGCGCCATCGCCACTGATGGCGGTCGTGGCGCGCGAGGCACTCGCAATGCTCGCCGACGAGCCTATGCGGCGTGTTCAGCTGCATGAACGCGTCGCCAGCGCCGGCCGGTTGGTCAATCGCTGGGGTGTGACACCAAGTGGCTCTCAGATCCAGCCCTTAGTAATCGGCGATGTAAGGCGCACCATGGCAGTGGCGGCGCGCCTGCAGGCCCGCGGCTTCGACATACGCGGCGTTCGTCCTCCGACCGTGCCCGAGGGCACGTCGCGGCTGCGCATCTCACTGACGCTCAATATTGGCGAAGCCGACATTTCCGCCATGGTCGAGGCGCTGGTCGAGGTGTTCGCCGAAACATCACCGGAGGCGATATGACCCAGCGCATCGTCATCACCGGAACGGATACCGGAGTTGGCAAGACCGTGTTTGCGGCTGGGCTCGCCGGTTTGCTGGACGGCTTTTACTGGAAACCGGTGCAATCGGGCCTCGACGGCGAGACCGACAGCGAGGTTGTCGCGCGGCTTGCCGGCTTGCCCTCAGAGCGCGTGCTGCCGGAAGCCTACCGCTTGCGGAGCCCGCTGTCGCCGCATCGTTCGGCCGAGATCGACGGCGTGGCGATCAAGGCTGCCGATCTTGCTTTTCCCGTCCTACCGACGCCGCTCGTCATCGAAGGCTCCGGCGGCCTAATGGTGCCGCTCAACCGGCGCACAAGGTTAATCGACATCTTCGCTGAATGGCGGCTGCCCGTTATTCTGTGCGCCCGCACCACACTCGGCACCATCAACCACACCTTGCTATCGGTCGAGGCGCTCCGCGCCCGCTCCATCCCGTTGGCGGGCATCGCTTTCATCGGCGATGAGATGGCCGATACGCAACGGACCATCGTGGAATTCAGCGGTGCCCCGCAGCTCGGCAGGCTGCCGCACCTCGATGTGCTGACGGGCAAAACACTGAGGGACGCAATGGTTGCCGGCTTCGCCTTCGCCTCGATTACTGGAGGTGACTGATGTCGCAGTCTCATGTGTGGCATCCCTTCACCCAGCACGCACTCGAGCCTGCGATCCCAGAAATCGTCCTGACTGAGGGCGCCTATCTCCACAGGGCCGACGGCGCCCGCATCCTGGACGCCATCTCCTCCTGGTGGGTCGTCACACATGGCCACCGCCATCCCCGCATCATGAAGGCAATCGAGACAACCGCGTCGAGCCTCGACCAGATTATCTTTGCGGGCTTCACGCACGAGCCGGCAGAGCGCTTGGCCAAGGCGCTTGTCGGCCTCGCTCCCGCTGGACTCGACTGGGTGTTCTATTCCGACAGTGGCTCGACCTCAGTCGAAGTCGCGCTGAAGATGGCGCTCGGTTATTTCCGCAACATCGGCGCGCCGCGCTCGCGCATCGTCGTCATGGAGCACAGCTATCATGGTGACACGATTGGAACGATGAGCGTCGGTGCGCGTGGCGTGTTCAACGCCGCCTATGAACCCTTGCTGTTCGAGGTCGACATCATCCCCTTTCCGGCCGCGGGGCACGAGCAGGAGACGCTGGATCGTTTCGAGGCTGTGACCCGCGATCGACGAGCCGCAGCCTTGATCGTCGAGCCGCTGGTGCTGGGCGCCGGCGGCATGCTGATGTATCCAGCATCGGTTCTGGCCGAATTGAAGAAGATCACTGAGGCCTCCGGCTCGCTGCTGATCGCCGACGAGGTGATGACCGGCTGGGGACGCACCGGAACCATGTTCGCCTGCGAGCAGGCATCGATTTCTCCAGATATCCTGTGCACCTCCAAAGGCTTGACTGGCGGCACCATCCCGCTGGCCGTAACGCTTGTCACCGATGCCATCTTCCGGGCGCACTATTCCGAGGACCGGAAGAAGACGTTTTTCCATTCGAGCTCCTACACCGCCAATCCGATTGCCTGTGCGGCAGCACTCGCCAATGTCGAGATCTGGCGCGACGAGCCAGTGGCCGGGCGGATCACGGCCTTGAGCGTGATGCAGGCCGTCGGGCTGCAACGCTTTCGGGACAATCCATATTTTGCCGACTGTCGAGCCACGGGAACGATCGCGGCGCTCGACCTGCGAACCGGTTCAGCAGGTTATCTCGCCGAGATTGGTCCGAAGCTGCGCGCTTTCTTCCTCGAGCGCGGCCTGCTTGTGCGCCCGCTCGGCAATGTCCTCTACCTTCTGCCACCCTATTGCATCGCAGGCGACGAGCTCGAACGACTCTATGACGCCATCGAGGAGGCCGGGGAACGCTTCGGGTCAAGGCCATGAGCAAGTCGTCGCGCATTCTCGGACTTGGCCATCACGTGCCTGGGCGCAAGGTGGCCAATGCCGAGATCGAGAGCAATCTCGGCCTCGAGCCGGGCTGGATCGAAAGGCGTACCGGAATCCGTTCGCGCTTCTGGGCAACGGACGAAGACACGCTGTCGGGTCTTGCCACCCGGGCTGGCGACATGGCGCTGGTGAACGCCGGTATTGCGCGCCACGACATCGGTCTGCTGTTGCTTGCCACCTCGACGCCCGACCATCTTCTGCCGCCAAGCGCGCCGCTGGTCGCACACAAGCTTGGCCTTGGCCGCGCAGGCGCGGTCGATCTGACCGGCGCCTGCGCCGGCTTCATCTATGCGCTCATGTTTGCGGACGGGTTCACCCGCCTGCATGGCAAACCAGCGCTGGTCATCGCCGCCAACATCCTCAGCCGCCGCATCAATCCAGCCGAGCGCGCGAGCTCAGTCTTGTTCGCCGATGCCGCCGGCGCCCTGGTGATCGGTCAGTGCGATGATGCTGATCGGGGCATTCTCGGTGCCTCGGTGGCTTCGGACGGCTCGCGCTACGGGCTGATCCAGATTCCCGCAGGAGGAAGCAACACGCCGTTCCATGGCGACCTCGACCTCGGGCAGACCCGGATGACGATGACCGACGGGCCCGAAGTGTTCGCAAAAGCCGTCGAGATGATGACCGATTGCTCGACAGCCGCGCTAGCCACTGCGGGAGTGCGGCCACACAATGTCGGCCGGTTTGTGCCGCATCAGGCCAATACTCGGATTTTCGGCGCGGTCGGAAGAAACCTCGGCATTGCGGACCAAGCAATTGTCAAGACGATTGCCGAATACGGCAACTCTTCGGCCGCGACGGTCCCGCTGTCGCTCTCGCTCGCCAACCAGATGAAGCCATTCCAGCCAGGAGAGAAAATCCTTCTGGCGGCGGCGGGTGCGGGTCTCAGCGGCGGCGCTCTCGTGGTTGGAATCTAGCCGGCCGGCTCACGCGCGCAGGATTGGTCATGAACGGCAATAGGAGCAACAGAACCAATGCCAAAAAATGGCCTTCTGAAGCTCGACATGACCAAGCTGACGCAGCACGACCCGTGCGAGCCTCTGGATGAGTTCAAATGCAACACCCGTTGCACCAATCTTACCATCTGAATAAAGCTCAATTACAAAGGGTGAGCCGCCCCATATATGTCGGATACCCGACATTGTTCACATAAAAGGCTCGATGCTTACACGCTCTTTGCTGCCTGCTCTTTGCTGTCTTCTCTTTTCTCTTTGCTCTTTGCTCTTCCGTCTTGACTAGCAGGAGCCTGCGGCTTATCTCATTGCCGCGTTAGCACTCGCTTCGGCTGAGTGCTAGGCATGCTCCGGCAACGGAGCACCGTTCAACATCCGCACCAAGGAAATCCAAAAATGGCAAAGTCGAATTTCCGGCCGCTGCATGACCGCGTGGTCGTACGCCGGGTCGAATCCGAATCCAAGACCGCCGGCGGGATCATCATCCCGGATACGGCGAAGGAAAAGCCGCAGGAAGGCGAGATCATCGCCGTCGGCTCCGGCGCTCGCGACGAAGCCGGCAAGCTGGTCCCGCTGGACGTCAAGGCCGGCGATCGCATCCTGTTCGGCAAGTGGTCGGGCACCGAAGTCAAGCTCAATGGCGAAGACCTTCTGATCATGAAGGAATCCGACATTATGGGCATCATCGGCTGATTATCGGCCTCACCGTCAACTGAATTTCGGGCTTGATCGCAAGCCCCTGCCAGGAGCTAAAAAATGGCTGCCAAAGACGTAAAATTCTCCCGCGACGCCCGCGAGCGCATGCTTCACGGCATCAACATCCTCGCCGACGCGGTGAAGGTGACCCTCGGTCCCAAGGGCCGCAACGTCGTCATCGACAAGTCGTTCGGCGCACCGCGCATCACCAAGGACGGCGTCACCGTCGCCAAGGAAATCGAACTTTCCGACAAGTTCGAAAACATGGGCGCGCAGATGATCCGCGAAGTTGCTTCGAAGACCAACGACATCGCCGGTGATGGCACCACGACCGCGACCGTCCTGGCGCAGTCGATCGTCCAGGAAGGTAACAAGGCCGTTGCCGCCGGCATGAACCCGATGGACCTGAAGCGCGGCATCGACCTGGCCGTGACCGAAGTGGTCGCGGCTCTCGGCAACGCTGCCAAGAAGATCAAGACCTCCGAGGAAGTTGCCCAGGTCGGCACGATCGCCGGCAATGGCGACGAGTCGGTCGGCAAGATGATCGCCGAAGCGATGCAGAAGGTCGGCAATGAAGGCGTCATCACGGTTGAAGAAGCCAAGACCGCCGAGACCGAGCTGGAAGTCGTCGAAGGCATGCAGTTCGACCGCGGCTATCTCTCGCCCTACTTCGTCACCAACGCCGACAAGATGGTTGCCGAGCTCGAGGACGTCTACATCCTCCTGCACGAGAAGAAGCTGTCCAACCTCCAGGCCATGCTGCCGGTTCTCGAAGCCGTCGTGCAGACCTCCAAGCCGCTGCTCATCATCTCGGAAGACGTCGAAGGCGAGGCTCTGGCCACGCTGGTCGTCAACAAGCTGCGCGGTGGCCTGAAGATCGCCGCCGTCAAGGCGCCGGGCTTCGGTGATCGCCGCAAGGCCATGCTGGAAGACATCGCCATCCTCACCGGTGGCCAGGTCATTTCGGAAGACCTCGGCATCAAGCTCGAGAATGTCGGCCTCAACATGCTCGGCCGCGCCAAGAAGGTGTCGATCTCCAAGGAGAACACCACCATTGTCGACGGCGCCGGCAAGAAGGACGAGATCCAGGGCCGCGTTGCCCAGATCAAGCAGCAGATCGAAGAGACCACGTCGGACTACGACAAGGAGAAGCTGCAGGAACGTCTGGCGAAGCTCGCGGGCGGCGTCGCGGTGATCCGCGTCGGCGGCGCGACGGAAGTCGAAGTCAAGGAAAAGAAGGACCGCGTCGACGACGCCCTCAACGCGACCCGTGCGGCCGTGGAAGAAGGCATCGTTGCAGGCGGCGGCGTCGCTCTCCTGCGCGCTTCGGCCAACATCAAGGTCACCGGCGTCAATGCCGACCAGGCTGCCGGAATCAACATCGTTCGCCGTGCACTGCAGGCTCCGGCCCGTCAGATCGCTTCGAACGCAGGTGCTGAAGCTTCGATCGTTGCCGGCAAGATCCTCGACAACAAGGGCGCGACCTACGGCTACAACGCCCAGACCGGCGAGTATGGCGACATGATCGCCATGGGCATCGTCGACCCGGTCAAGGTCGTTCGCACCGCTCTCCAGGACGCGGCCTCGGTCGCCGGCCTGCTCGTCACCACCGAAGCCATGATCGCGGAGGCTCCCAAGAAGGAGTCGGCCGGCGGCGGCATGCCTGGCGGCATGGGCGGCGGCGGCATGGGCGGCATGGGCGGCATGGGCGGTATGGATTTTTAATCCAGCCCCTATCAACTTACAGCGGACAGGGCGGCAGCAATGCCGCCCTTTCCTTGTGTGCCGAACATGATCGAAACCTTGGAGTGCGTCCCGAGGATCTCGTTCGAGCCTCACCGCATGGTCGAGAATTAGGATCTTGTCTGATCGAGCAATTCGCGGGCTCAACCTGGTCAAACCGGCGCCCCCTACGAACTGCCCGATCCTTGAGGATTCCGCTGCGCGACAATCACGATGATTCATTCAGTTGGTAGCTATAGGCGGTGAATCATGAGGGGCATTGAGGAGCGTGGCAAGGCGCCCATCTCGGCATTTAACTCCATCGAGCGTGATATCAGGGACAATTCTCTCATCGGAACCGGCGGCTGGCGTTGAAGGACCCGGTGAATCATCCTGATCTATAGTGGAGCAGACGCGCTCTGAGCCTCAAGAGCGTTTCCTCCTCTGAGTATCCTTGATCTGCCGCTGGACATTCTCGTTGATATTGCTGAGCGGCTCAGCCCGATGGATCTGCTGAGGATTTCGCACACAAATCAAGAGCTGCGTGTCGCCGCGATGATAGTCGCAACGCCTCAAGAAAGGCGGATTCAGGTTCAGGCCATCTGTGGCAGCCCTTGCACCGGGCTCCAGCAACGTCTCGTCGTCGTGGCCGAGGGGCCTCGTGACCCCGACGACTGCGCTTCGGCCTTGTGGGGCCTCGGAGCGGGCGTGGCAGCGCTTGCACCCGAGCTCCAGCGGCGTCTCATCCTCCTCGCCGAAGACCATTGCCCTGGAGGGCCTCGGAGCAGGCGTGGGTGGCGGACATAGCAGCCTGTCCCATACCTATGAATACGTTTGGCTGAAGCAGACCGATGGCTGCGCGTCGAAGCCGAAGCCGTCGAGTTCGCGGACAAACGGGAACTGCGCGATCTTGCTCGACATGAGCGTGTCGAGCTGGTCGCGGATCGCCGTCAACTTCAGCCGATCCAGGATTGCGATCAGCAGGTCATGATCTAGGGTCGTCATCACCAGCTCCCTCCGGCCACCGCTCCGTACTCGGCGAGTGGCCGCAGCAAGGTGGCCGGGGGTGATCTTGATCCGCTCGGCGCGCACCGGCCCTTCGAAGCCGGCAACGCCGACAAGAGGCTCTGTCGCAAACCTGGAAATGGGGTTGTGAACGGCCATTTCGGCCTGTCCGTCAGGCAGCGAGGAGATCGAAACAGCGATCGACAGACTTGTAGGCATACCTCGCCTGTCGCTTGCCCATCATGTGGATCATCTCGATGCCGGAGAGGATAACCACGTCGTTCGCATGCGACTTGAAGCCGAGCATGGATCGAATGCGGCTTGATACGCCGGTGATCCTGTTCGATCCGATTGTTGAGATGCCGGCTATTGCGGAGCGGATCGGCTTCAGCGGTCGCCGCGATCGCTGCCGCAGCCGGCTTTCAGCGTCGCAGGAAAGGATTGCTTCGTAATTGGTCTGGCTGCCGTCGATGACGATGCGCTCCGGCCGGCCATGGCGCGTCAGCGCCTTGCGGAGGAAGCGTTGGGCCGCCACCTGGTTACGGTTTTCGCTAAAGAAGAACTCGACCGTATCGCGGAGGATGTCGATAGCGCGGTAGAGATACCGCCGCGGACCTTGATGTACGTCTCGTTTGCTGCCGACCACACGCTTGCGCCGGTTGAAGCGCTCCAGCAGCTGCGGCGAGAAGTGGGCGACCCAGCGATGCACAGTGGAGTGGTCGACCTCCAACGCGTTCGGCCATCATCTCTTCCAGATCGCGCAGGCTCAGAGTGTAGGCCAGGTACCAGCGCACGCACAGCAGGATCACCGACTGGTCGAAATGGCGGCCCTTGAACATCACGTGCTCCTCCACAGCTGAGGCGTTTTTCTTGCCATGCTCGCTTACAAAAAGGTTTGCGACAGAGCCGTTCGAACCGCATGCCGACACCATCGTCAAGGGCGGCCGCGGTGTCCATTATGGCCACAAGCTCAACCTGACGACGGCAGGCAGTCTGTTCTTTCAATTTAGACCAACTATGCGGATGCCGCCTCAGTCAATTCAAGAATGTAACCAATGCCGCGCATGGTCGTGATACGTGGCGTTGCACCTGACCTACTCAGGTGTCCACGTAAGCGATAGATTCCGACTTCAAGCGCGTTGGCAGATACCTCGTCGTTGAACGAATAGAGGTGATCTTCCAACTGCGCACGAGGCACGATGCGGCCTGCACGGATAAGCAGATGCTCTAAAATACATAGTTCGCGGCGTGCGATCTTCAGAGGATGACCCGAGACGGAAACCTGTCGGCCGATCGGATCGAAATTGAGATTGCCAAATACAACGATGGGGTCGGTCACCTGTGTCGACCGGCGCAGAATGGCTCTCATTCTGGCGATGAGCTCATCGAAAGAGACGGGCTTGAGCAGAAAGTCGTCCGCGCCACCGTTGAAAATTGCAATCCGCTTCTCGAGATCGTTGATGCTACTCATAATGAGGGTTGGAACTGAATGCCCGTTGCTCCTTAGCTGTCTCAGCCAGCCCAAGCCATCGCCATCTGGCAGAGCCAACTCCAGCAGGAGAATTTCATAGGTTGCGCAACAAAATGCCCTCGACGCCTGTTCCAGGTTGCCAACTACATCAACGGCAAAACCGCTATCCCCGAGCGCAACTCGCACAGCGCGCGTAAGATCCACATGATGATCAATGAGCAGCGTTCGCATTTCACGTCCTATCAAGGTCGGACAGGTCACCGTCCGCTGTAAGACCGGGGCGACAGCGGAAGTCGCGCAACTCTTCGTAGTGTTCGTAACGCTCTTTCCGATGGGTGATCGCGGGAGCATGCAAGCCGCACGCCTGCAATAGTCGGGGATGGAACACGTGAAGACCTGTTGACGGGCTGAAACCGTCGGTCGGCCAGCCCACAATGCCACCGACTCTGCCTGCGATTTCTCTGCGCATCGATCCTCCTATGGGTTGCGTCGCAAACTCCAGCTGAGGTCGCAAGGGCAGGTTGCGGCTTTGTTCATTGAGAGGACCCCCTGGAGGCAATACCAGGAGGATTCCCTATATGGCACTTCCCGATTTACCACCGGTCATTCCGAACCACGTTCGGCGTCTTTGAAGACATTCATTGAGCGCGGCTAGGTAAATCAAGGGTACGACCTGCCGGGTGTCGGTGCCGCTTTTGAAGCAGGCATCGGCACCAGCTCGGTGAGCGTCGCCCGCGCAATTCAGCGGACGCGCTCGATACACCCAGTCGAATCGTGCCGCGACTTGCCGCGCCGACAGGGCGCCCGAAGACTTCAGACTTGTGACCGAAGGTCTACGCCCAGTCCTCCTCCCATTATCCACCTCCCTCAAATCAAAGTGGAGGTTCAATCTGAACAAATTACGCCATCGTATCACAAACGACTTACCGTTCCCCGACGTGCTCTAGCCTTAGTGCTTGTTAAGAAGGTCGGCTACTGTCTCTCCGCGTCGCCGGGCATCGGCGGCGAGCCACACCTCCCCCACCTCATACACGTCGCCGTGGGTACTGAACGGCACAATGACGTCAATGGCAGCCGACAGCAGGTCAAGAAGCGTGTGGTCTTCCACAGCAGCTCCTTGCGGGCTGCTCTTGACGAGTGAAAAGAGCTTTTTAAAGCCTTGGACCGGATCCGCCCCATGAATCGTTGATATTGATCCCGCATGGCCGGAGACGACTTCGCTAAGGTAGGCCCAAGCAGCATCATCGCGCATCTCGCCAAGCAATATTCGATCAGGGCGCATGCGCAAGCTGGCTTGCAACAGTTGCTCGGCTGTCACCGCACCTACGCTTGCTCGGTCCTTCGGATAGAGTAATCGGACATGGTTCTCGTGCGGGATTGCAAGTTCGAGCGTGTCCTCGATACTTATCAGCCTCTCTTGCGGGGGTATAGCGTTGATCAAAGTCTTGCTCATTGTCGTTTTGCCGCTTCCAGTAGGTCCGCAAAGCAGCATCGTGAGCCGCCCGCAAACGCATGCTCGCAAAAATTGCTCCAAGTCACCATGGTCGTAGTGCTGAAGAATCGTTTCGTCCTGCCGCTCTTGGCGCTCCTTTCGTGACCGCCATTGATTCCAACGCGAGTATTCGTAGCGAGAAGAAACTTCCTTGAGTTCGGTCACACGACTTGAGGGACGCCGTATCGTCAGGCTTATTGTTCCTGAGGGAACAGCGGGCGGCAAACAGATCTGCAGCCGCTCTCCGTTCGGCAGCTCAGTCGCACAGAGGGGGCTTTGCGGTCCGACATCTTGCTTGCGCAGCGCTCCAGCGAGGATCGCGATGTCCTCCAGATCGTCATAAGATAGCGGTAGCGGATGTTTCGTGAAAACGCCGGCCTGTCGGACAAAGGCTTCCCCAGGCCGGTTGATAGCGACCTCTTCGGTCCTTGGCTCCTCAAGCCATTTCAAGACAGGGTTGAGAAGCAAACGCAATTGAGGGTCAGCCTCCGGTCGCATTGTTGTCTCTCCGGCGTTGGCGATGTTGGGGGGCTGGCGCCACGGCGATCGGTCTAAGATCGTATACATCTGAGAAATCGAGGTCCCGAGCCACAAAGATCGATACAGCATCTCCCTGGTTTTTCTTCAGAGTTGGCGGAACGTTGATCGTTGCTCTAAGGGTCGTGTCAACGGCTTGTCCGGCGTTGCTCTGGAAGCTGTTGATGCCGCTTCCTCCACCTGAGCTGCCAGCGTATTGACCGGCGGCCTGAAACGCGCCTTGAATGACGCTCATGAGCATTGCTCCACCAAAGCGCTGCCAGAAGTGATTATCCACCGTGCCAGGCATTCCGGAGCGGCCGAGCTCGTCAGCGCCCGGCGACGCTAGCGAAACGAGGGCATGGTCAGGCGTTTCGATGCGCGTCCACAGCACGAAGACACGCGCATCCCCCTGTTGGAGACCACGCTGGATCTCGCCAATCACGGTCGTCCCGCGATCCAAAAGCACCACGTTGTTGGTGGCGCCGCGGACGTCTTTAGGTAAGACGCACTTCACATAACCCGGTAAATTTGTGTCGACTGCCGTTTGCAAAATGCAGGGTATTATCGTTCCTTGGGTAATCACGAGATCAGGGTGCGGCAAAAGTGTGGCCCGGCTTGGCTCCTGTATATCTGGCTTCAATCGCCTCGTCAGATCGCCAGCCTCTGAAATCTCATGCGAGGTCGCGGGAGCATCCCTATGGTTGTCTTCGCTCCGCTGACCGTCGTTGGGCATTTGACCGCTGCCACTGTAGGCGAAAATTGGTGTTTCCTCCGGCGGCGGATCAGCTGGCGCCGGAGGCGGCATGGATGGCGCAGGATCTCCTGCCTGCGCCGCCTGTACGGGTGCTGGAGCTTCGGGAGCAATCTCAATCGGCACGGGGCGGAATGGCTCGGCGTCGGCGACAATTGCAGGTTTTGGCTGAGTTGGCTCGTCTTGTGTGCTGGGACGACCGCCGAGCCAGATGAGCGATAGAGATGAGATGAGAACAAGTGCAGCGATGGCCAACTTCTGCAATCCCGAAACATGCCGGCGGGCCGGCTCCGAGACCATCGATCCTGAGGCATGGACATCATGTCCCGACTGTGGGCCGGTTTCATTCATCGGCCGGGCCTTTCAAAACGCGCCACACGTCGGGTGTCACTGTACCGGTCCCTGGCGCTCGTCCCACAGGGTCATAAGCCCTGTTGAAAATGGACAAGACCGTATTGCCATCTCTCAGACGCCATTCCCGGGCGACTGCGGATACTTCAACATAGTCTCCTTTGACCGTGTAATTGGCAGCGGCTTCCTTGCCGTCGGGATTGATAATGTAGAGGGAGGGTATGCGGGAATTGCTTGCGAAGCCAAATACGGTGGTAAAGCCATTATCGAAAACTTCCAGCGGCGCCAGCGATCGATCGCCCTTTGCGACGTAGTGAAAATTGCTTTCGTCCGGACTGGTAGTTGCGGCGGGCCGATTCAACAAATCCTGAACTCTCTCGTCGCGCAGCACTTTCGCCCGGGCCTGACCAAGAATCGAGCGCCTTTCTGCGTCCTTTCTCTGAGCAGCAGCGTCATCAGCAGGATAGGTGAACTGCACACTGTAGTATAGGTCAGGTTGCTTCTCATCGAGTTTTGGCATCGCTCTCGTTGAAATACTGAAGACGTATCTCCGTGTACCGGACTCACTCTCGGCCAGCACAATGACGGGCTGCGGCGGGAGCATCCGGCTAGCCTTAAAAAAGAGATAGTTGGCGCGCGGGAGCGCAGCCAGGTCTTTGCTATTGGAAACGGCCACGGCTGCGACTGTCTCGTTGGCCGCGAATGTGACAACCAGCGTTGCCCCCACTGCGGTAGACAGGCGCACCACTTCGTCAGGACGGTAAGCCAGGTAGCGCATGCGCGCATCATGCTTGCCGGCAAGTGGTGTGTCTTCCGCGGACGCTTCCATCGTTAAGAAGAGTGAACAGACCAGCGCGAGAAACGCTCTTTTTGTCATGGCTGCACATAGCCCAGGTTCGATACGCTATCTTCCGAGCTTTGATAGGAAGCGACGAGTAGACCTCCCGGATTGGTGAGCCTCGATTGCCCAGGCAGACCCGTCAAGCGCTCGTAGCGGATGGTAGCTGTCCAGGTGGTCACTATCGGCATCTGCCCATCGACAACAAGCGTACGTTTGTAACGGATCTGTTGAACGTCCGGACTGATGTCGTTTGAAGAAATATGCCCGACCTCGAGCTTGCCGCGTTTGCCGACCGTGACTTGCGGCGAGGTGGGATTCGGATAGTTGAAGAAATCTTGATATTGCTGTCGCACAGCCGGCGCGCTGAAACTGGATACGAGGTCATAGGCGTATTGGGCTGTATCTGCTGTGTACCCCTCGCGCAGGCGTACATATTCCCACAGCGAAGCATTTATGACGGCTCGGTCTTGGGTTGCCGGCAGTCGAGAGACTGACACTTCGCTGTCGACGGTCCCATCCGGCCGGACCCAGAGGAACACAGGTACGAGCTTGGCCAACGGGACCATGGCAGCAATGGTAAATGCCTGTGCAACATTTCCTAGGACCGCCGCTGCGGCAAAGGCTATCAGGGCCTTTGACAGGCGCCGCGCAGACTTCGCTCGTGAAGTTTGAAACGCTTCCACCTTCTTATAGTGGGCGGCTAGCGTTTCTCTCTCCACCAGAAGGGCATGTTCAGGAACTTTCACTTTGGCTCTTCCGCGCATTCGACCCGAAGATCCTCAGGGGTGGTTTCCCATTGTCCCACGTTCAGTTGGAATGGGGCACCCGCGCATGTCGCAAGCCCATGGCTCGTCTTGCAGGCGGCCAAAGCGAGGATTGACAGAAGTAGGCAATATTTCATGTTTTTGGCACCGAGCTTGTCGATTGATTAAGCACCCGCCGTTTTGGCAAAGTGGCGATTGAGGCTGTTAAGAGGTCGGTTCGCACCTCCCCAAGAGCCGCCGGCGATGCTGCTGGCGATCGTCGGAAGCGCGACGATCAGAGCGTCACCAGCTAGGAAAAGCATGTCGAGCTCGTAAAGCCCGATGATCTTGGCTGCTGTCGTGCCCGAGAATTTGATCATCAAAAGCATGGCTGCCAGCGAGACTGCTTCGGCAGCGATTACTATCGTTGCAACGATGTTGAGGAGGAGAAGCAGCAGCCCGTACGAGAGCAGTTGGCCGATCCATCTGGTGGCTATGTCTCGAGTGTGATCAAAAAGGTAGCCTACAAGGACCAGGGGGCCGATCGTCAAGAGCACCTTCGTCAGAATTCCAACGGCATCGTAGATCTCGAACGCTGTCCACAGCGCGCCGTAGAAAATCCATTGCGCTCCCTCGAAAGCAAGTATGTCCTGGCCGTTCATAGGCCCAATTTCGGAAGCAATCAGCTGAAAGACATACTGGCTTGAAGCAAACATGAGATCGAGCTTCTGGGGGATTCCGATGAAGGGCAAGTCGCTGCCACTGATGTCGTGAGCCAACCTCGGAATCGTGTCGTCGAAGAGCGCTTCAATGTACTGCTGATAGTTGGCCTGCCCTAAGATAAGGGCGACGACAATCGACACCATGATTACGCGCGAGATACCCCCGCGCGCATCGACTTGACCACGCATGACCAGACAGCCTTGGATTATTATCCAGAGCGTGACACACGCAACCAGAGGCGCACTGACCGCCGCTTGGACGTTTTCAAGCACTTTGTGCAGCCCGGACGTGAAGGCCCCATGAAAGATCGTGTGTATAGTCGTGAATGGCGCGGGAATTTTGAAATTCATGGCGTGAGCCTGATGTGTCCCTGATCAGCGCAGCTGAGCCTGATGAACTCTGTGTGGTTTACGGGAGGATGCTAAACATATTAGCGGTGTCCTGATGTTCGCGACGCTGCGTGGCGGCCTCCTCCACGGCGTGAAGGCTCCCTTGTGCAGTGGCCATTGTCAGCAGACTCGTGGCCTGGACATTTTGGATCATCGCATCGTGAATCTGCTTGAGGACCAGACCGTTGGTCACGGTGGCCTGCATAATATTTCCCGAGCGGGAAAGCTGACCAAGCGTGCCGGCGTTATCCTTAAGGCGCTTGTCCATCATGCCCAAAGTGTCGGCTGCAATAGCTGCGGCATTGGCGGCCCCGGCGATTTGTCCCTGTAACAGTTTCGCTTCTGAATCGGTGCCGTTGACTATCCGATTTGGGTCCTTCGCAATGTTACGGGCCATAATCGAAGCTGGCGCCCGAGCATCAAACATCTGCTCCTCCAGCTTATTGCTCGACGGGTAGTGATTTCCTTGGTTAAGTGAGCTTAGCAGTCCCGTGACAGCGAATGACGACGTTAGAATTGTCACCATTTCAATCGTGGTAGCGAGCGTCTCGATTGACCTCTCAAGGATCGCCGCATTGGAAAGCGCTGTTAAGGTCGCTTGTGTTTCTGTTACAGGGTCGCTGACGATAAATTGCGAACGGGCCTGTCCGTGAAGCAGAAGGGAAGCAGCAAGGGTCGTTACTGCAAGTTTGGCAAATTTCATGAATATTCCTCCGTCAGTCTTGAACTTCGTGGTACCGGGCCATGAACTTGTCGAGCCACCCACTTGGGGCGTCTCCGTGCTGGTTACGAAGCTGGTCGGCAAAGCGCACTGTGTTGGCCCGCCCCGAGAGTACGGCTACGTACTCGCGCATCTGCCCAAGATCGAATTCGCAAACAATACTCCCGCTATCGCGCTTGAGCAAAAACTTGCGGCTGCCGATTGCCATTCCCTGGCGGATTGCCTCGAACTCCTGCGCAGTGCACTTCAAGCCATCGACATACGCAGAGCGGTCCGCCGTCGGTGATGGGTAGAAAATTTTCGTCATACATTGCGCAACGAGACTAGCTCCGAGAGGCGATTCCAGAACGTGTTCAGGCTGCTGCGTTGCGAGTATCAACATGCCGTTGTTTTTGCGGACCGTGAGCAAGAACTTGTCGATAACGGCCGAGAATTGGGGGTTGAGTAGATAGAATCGAAATTCGTCGCAGCTCATGACGAACCGACGACCATCGACGATAGCGCCCACTCGATGCAGAAGGTATGCGGCGGCCGGTGCACAGACCTCCTCATATTCCAGGAGCTGCGTCATGTCGAAGCCCGTAATGGAGGCATCCAGCCTTACTTCGTCCACGTCGCCGTCAAAGGCCCATCCAAGCGCCCCCCCTCTACACCACCGCTGCAGCCGTGCTCCTGCGCCCTCGGAGGGGCTGTGCAATAGGAACTCGCGCAGGCCCGCAAGTGAGCGCATAGGGGGTTCGAACGAAAGCTGACGAACAATGCCGCGTTCCAGCCGACGGCTTTCCTCCGGCGAGATCGGACCACGGCCGTCACTCTCGATCAGGGCCATCAACCACTCGCGCAGAAAGTCCCGGGAGGCGGAGGTGTTGTCCAGTCCACGCAGAGGGGCCAAGCCGCTCGGAGCGCCTCTGCGCAACGCAAGATATGTCCCTCCCGTGGCTCGCACCAGCAGTTCACCACCCCGATCCTTGTCGAAGAAGACGATCGCACCATTGCGATCGACCAAGCTTTGCTCAAGCATCGCGAGGACAAAGGTCATCAGCGTCGTCTTGCCTTTGCCAACGGGCCCGAATATTGCCGTCATGCCGACGTCATTCTCATGGGGGATGTAGTCGAAAGAAGTTCCACCGTTTGTGCGAAAGCGCGCAACAGCATTGCCCCAGTGGCCGGAACTGGAACCGCTTGGGAAGTTCTCAAATGAGACGAGCCCGGCAAAATTGTGTGAGGTGATCGCCCCCGGGCGCGTGCGCCACCTGTTGTTCCCCGGAAGTTGGGACCAATATGCGGCCTCCATGCCGATGCCCTCTTGGACGATAACGGCGCCCGCGTCGGCCAGCCGTGCGCGGGCACTTGCTGCGCGATCTGCAAGGCTATTGAGGCTGTCGGCATAGACGCACAGGCTCAGATGATGCGAACCCATCACGAATTCGTTGCTTGCCAGTGCGTCCTCTGCCTCGGCAAGTTCATTGATCTGGGTGAGAGCCTTGTCGCCGGCACTCGTCATCTGGCTGGACTTAAGGCTTAGTTTGGCATGAGCTTGTGGGCGAGTGAGGAAGGAAAAGCTCTGGCTCAGGACAAGCGGGAAGTTGGCGGACAGCAAGGAATTTAGCATGCCCGGCCGCGTCGTCGCCGGATATTCACGGAACGAAAACAATGATCCGACGGAGCTATCCCCGGGCCTTCGAATCTCAAGCGCCCGCTTCCCGCAGATGACCTGGTCAGTGTAGATCGAGGCGCCAAGTGAGCCGGTAACCATCGGAACCGGAAGAAACCGGCAAGTCATCATGAGCCGAAGCGCCTCGCCGATTTCCGTGAAGAGCACGTTGCCTTTCTCACGAATGCCCAACCGGCGCAGACCGTAACCGCCGAGTGCGCCAGCAGTGATGTGCCAGAGGTCTTCCAGGCTCCGCATTTGGGTGGCTAGATCGTGCTCATTCCGTCTGCGGGACTTGGCAATCCGCAAGCCGATCTTGCCGATTGCGGTGCGGGGGGACACGATCAAAGTGAGGAAGTGATCGTTGCGAAAGAGCTTTCCCGACAGCACACGACGCTCGTAGGCCTCGCTCAGACTGCCAGCGAATGCACTTTGAAACTGGCGCGGCGCCGGCGCCGGCACATCGTTGTGTCTCACAAGATGAGCGTATATCGAGACATTGTCATCGGCGATGTTGCGCAAGAGAGTGTTGAACGCGCGGCAGCGCGAGTTGCGCATCTCAGCGTCTTCCAAATCAAAGGGCACACCGTTCACATGTGCCATGGCCATGATCGATCCGTCTTCCAGAAGGACAACCTGATCGCTTACGTGACCAACATACGGAAGGTAGATCTCGCCAGACCTCTCGGTCCGGCCGCTGGCGCCGAACATTACACCATTCCTCTTCCGCGTTTCGGCACTCTGATCGGATTGGCGCTGACGCTTGCGCCTCCCCAGACCGGCCCGTCCACGCTTCTGCCGGCCGTCTGCAAATAGAGCAGCACGACGCTTGCCGCGTTATAGTCACGCTCAACAACCAGCCGTGCTCCGAACCAGAGTGGCACGAGAACGATTTCGTAGAGCGGGTTCTGAAGGATAATGATAACAAGCCCAGCCAACATCATGAGCAATCCGGCCAGCGTCAGCGGCACCCCCAGAAACAGTGCGGGGCGCGTCGCCGCCACATAGAGGGTGCTCACTTCCAACCGGTCGCTCATCAGCCGCCGCCTATGAGCGCCTTGCCCAGGAAGCTGGCCCCGAACATGATGACGATCCCTCCAACGACACCCGCAACCAGGCCAAGTGAAGCACGACCGAACATCCAAGAGATACCGATGGCTACGAGCCCGAGCACGGCCAGTGATTGTCCAAAGGGGCCAAGTATGAACGTGCAGATATTCTGGACCATCTTGGCAGGATCCGTCCCTCCGGTCACCTGAGCCGCGGCTGGCCCGCTGTAGAAGACCGTCCACGCCGCGCCTGCAGCAGCGGCCGGTACATATTCAGCCGCCATGCGCAGCATGGAAAAAGGCGAAGGAACACGCGTTTTAAGCGCACGAAGTATCTTGAGTGGCGTCATCATTGCATCTCCATGTTTCAATCGAATACGAGTTTGTTCGGGTTCGAGGGTTCCCGTGCTTTCGCAGCCTGGCTGCCTGTCGGATCGGAGGGATCGGCCCCGGAGCGGTCTGGCTGATACGAGCCCCAGATGTCCCAAGAATCTTGGTTGGGCTGCTTCTTTCTATTGGCCTGTTGGCTCTGCTGGAGCAGAGGCGGCACGGCTTTCCGACCGGGTGCCTCAAGGTGCGGCACATCTCGAGCAGTCGGCTCCAGCGTTCTCTCAAGGAGACTTGAGATGTCCTTTGCGGCCGACTCGACCTTGCGTACATAACCGTTGGCGAAGCCATGCGTGACGTCGCCCGTGTTATAGGCCGAGATGGCACGGCGAAGCGCCAGTTGCTGTGCCACAGCAGTGGTGCCGCCGGCATACCGGCTTTCAAGCAGGTGGGCGGCAGCCGAAAGCGAGGCGCAGGGCTCGAAAGCCCTTTCCGGCGTGAGATTGAGCATGGCAAAGTTCTTGCTGTTTATCTGCATCAATCCAACATCGACAGAATGTTGTGCTTCGAGGCGTTCCTTGATGCCCCGCGTGGCTTCCAGGTGGTCTATCCAGCGAAGCTGCTCACCTGTGGTGTTGTCATGAGCCACCAGCGTTTCAAAGCCACTTTCAATCTTGGCAATCGCGGCCAGGGTGGACGGCGCAACCCAGGGGGCGCATTTGCGCGACAGGCTGCGGAACTCACGCGGAGAAAGTGGCGCGGGCTCGGCTGGGAGTGACATGGATGTCATCAGGACGATGGCCAGCGGCCAAGCTGCAATAAACATTCCCTATCACCTACCTTTCCAAGCCGCCGGACGGGTTCTGGCCCTGTCCGGCACGCGCTTATCGGGGAGGTTTGTTACTGTGTGATGTTCAAGTTCAGCTTTTCGGTTTCAATTGAAGCAAAGACCGTGTTCGTATCAGCGTGGGTGAGCATCTTGCGCATGCGTGGGTGGCGCGGGCCCGATCAGCCAGCGACATCCGGAGCATCTTGGTACAATGACTCCTTTACAGGATTGCTCGTCCCGGCCGTCCGTTGCTCCTGGAGTGTGGGCCGCGACTTTGGCGTCATGGACGGTACTTCTGTCAGCGCCAAGCCAAGGACAAAATGGGGAGCTTGGCGGGCTTGTTCAGGCTCGGGATCACCGTGGGGAATCGACTAAGGCGATAAAGCGGCCCAACTTTGCCGGTATGCTGCCGGTCCTTAAAGAGCAGCCATGCGCGGCCCTGCATACTCAGATCATTGCTTGAGACGCGAGCTCGTCCGCGAAGCTGGCTCGAAGGCGCAAATCCGCGGCGGCGAGGGTCAACTGGGAAGACGTGGCGGCGCAGCCCATCCTGGTGCGAGCCTCGTTCAGCTGTTCGGCCGCCGCCGCCAAAGGGTGGATCATGCACAGTCCCATCGGCAGATAACCGCACGTCATTGACGCAGTCCGACGGCGCAATGGACAAGCATAGTGACACGCTCAAGATGGAGGAGTTGCAGTAACTGAGAAATGTTAGCCCGGACGTTCACCGCAACCGGCGACCTGCCGGTCGCCGAACAGCATTTGAGGCCGCCGGCCACCTTGGACGAAGCCGGCTTGGCAGGAGACACACTATTTTGCACAAGGCCGCTGCAGCGAATCACGGTCTTCTTCCGCCGACCGCCTCTCCGATCAAGCCAAACGCCGCGCTGCTCAACCATGTCCGAGCTGGATCCACGAGCCGGATGATATCGAGATGATCCAGGTCCGCAAACTCCAGGATGACCAGGATGCAAGGGCATAGCAGGAAACTTGGCATCCATGAGGTCGAACTTGAGTGATATTGGCAGGCCTGCACCAACGGGGGAGCTCGAAGCGAAAAAGCGAAGGACCACACGGCAGGGTCATGTCGGCGCTGGGACCTGTCTGGTGGCCACGGGCTGCCTTGGTGCGGTCAATTCGCTGGGGATGAAAAGAACAGGACGAGCACGGCCTCACATTGGCCGCACGCAACGGCGAGTGGTATCAAGGAGCAGCTGTTCTGGGTCGGTGCCCCAGGGTTGCTCGGCAACAGGTTTAGACAAGGGGATTCAAGATTGAAGGTGTGCCGTTGAAACATGTTCTTGTCATTGACGATGATGCCGCAATGCGGCGCCTCATCGCCGAGTATCTCACGATGCATGCCCTGAAGGTAACCGCAGTCCACGATAGCAAGCAGTTTGACTATGTTCTTTCACGTGAGCCAGTCGATCTCGTGGTTGTTGACCTTAACCTAGGCCGGGAGGATGGACTTGCGATCGTCCGCAATCTGGCGACAAAATCAGATGTTCCTATCATAGTGATCAGCGGCGACCGGCTTGATGAGGCGGAAAAAGTGGTTGCACTGGAGCTCGGCGCAACCGATTTCA
>NZ_JAMYUO010000037.1:0-46194 GCF_040323125.1 Mesorhizobium sp. M0062 | reverse complement strand
TGACTGGAGGTCAGAAAATGAACATTAAGAGCCTTCTCCTCGGCTCCGCTGCGGCCTTGATCGCAGTTTCCGGTGCGCGCGCCGCCGACGCCGTCGTCGTCGCCGAGCCGGAACCGGCTGAATACGTCAAGATTTGCGACGTTTACGGCTCGGGCTACTTCTACATTCCCGGCACCGAAACCTGCCTGCGCATCGGCGGCTATGTCCGCTATGATATCGGCGCCGGCGACGTCGGCGCATTCACGGGTGCGGAGTCGGTCGACCACGAAGATGGCGACGTGCAGGACACCTGGTACAAGAATGCCCGCGCCACCTTCAAGACCTGGACCAACCAGGAAACCGAACTCGGCACCTTGAAGACCTACACCGAGACCCGCTTCAACTTCGGCAACAACAACCGGTACGGCGTCAACACCCCTGATAATCCGAACACCCCCCTCGTCAATGAAGCCTTTATCGATAGCAATCCGGCCGGCATGAAGAGCGTTTCGCTGAACTTCGCCTGGATCCAGCTCGGTGGTCTCCGTGTTGGTAAAGACGAATCGGCCTTCAACACGTTCATCGGCTACGCAGGCAGCGTCATCAACGATACGCTGGTTCCCTACGGCGGCTTCGACACCAACGTCATCCAGTACTACTTCGATGCCGGCAACGGCTTCTCCGCCGTCCTCTCGCTCGAAGAAGGCGCTGGCGTCGTCGGCACCATCGACAGCTATGTTCCGCATGTCGTCGGCGGTCTGAAGTATACGCAGGGCTGGGGGGCCATCACCGGCGTCATTGCTTACGACAGCAACTACGAAGAAGTCGCCGGCAAGGTTCGTTTGGACGTCACCCCGATGCAGAACTTGTCGCTGTTCATCATTGGCGGCTACGGCACCGACGACAATCTGTCGGATCCGACCTGGGCAATCCCGGCCGGCGGCCGCGGCTTCTACAAGCAGTGGGGCGGCAACTGGGCAGTCTGGGGTGGTGGCACCTACACCATCAACGAGAAGACCTCGTTCAACGTCCAGCTTTCGTATGACGAAGACAAGAACTTCGGCGCCGCGGCGAACATCGCCTACGACGTCGTTCCCGGCTTCACGGTCACGGCCGAAGTCGACTACATCAACGTTGGCGACTCCGATTGGACCGATGCCCGGGACGACGACGCCATCGGCGGCATGCTCCGCTTCCAGCGCTCGTTCTAAGAGCTGGCTTACGACAGGTGAATACCAGCCCGGGCGCTTCAACGCCCGGGCTGTTTTGTTTCGTGACTGGGTCAAGACAAGCAGAAGGAACAGGGGGAATCGGCAGCTGAACAGTCCGTAGGGTGAGTTCGTGGGATCCGCTGATGGGCGGGTGAATTCACAACTGCGTGATTAAATCTCTTGAAAGGACGCTTCCAAGCGGGTAGGTCTGACTCTATCCACTCGGGGGTGTGGTAAATTATGACCATCGACGCGATACAAGAGGGCAACCCCTCCGAACATTTCTCAATGTTCTCTTCTCAAAATGCGAAGATAAAATACAGCTACAACAAGATCAGAGAAGTAAAGTCGCACCGGGTCGGGGAGCTTTTTTCAGCATACCGAGACATACTCTGGGATGATGGACGACACAAATACAATGTCAGCTCCTTCATCGGCGAAATAGACGAGATTCTCCTCGGAGAACGGTTCAGCGCCTTTGACCAGAGCACCCTTGATAATCTTATCGGCACCTTGCGCCAGCGCGGCAACAGCAACGCAACCATCAATCGAAAGATGGCTGCCCTCAGCAAACTGCTGCGCAAGGCTTACAAGATGGGAGATATCCACAGCCTGCCCGAGTTCCGCCGCCAGAAGGAGCGGGCGGGTCGGATTCGTTTCCTCGAAAGGGACGAAGAAGCAAGGCTGTTTGCCGCCATCAGGACCCGCAGCGAAGATGCCTACCGTCTCTCGGTCTTTCTTGTCGACAGCGGCTGCCGCCTCGGCGAGGCGCTCGGACTGATCTGGAACGACATCCAGGAACATCGCGTCTCGTTCTGGATCACCAAATCCGGCCGCAGCCGCACCATCCCGATGACCGAGCGGGTCAAAGAGGTGATCAAACTGCCGCCGTCAGAGGGCCGCCGGCCCAAGGGTCCGTTCACCAAACTCAGCCAGGCGCAGTTTCGCGCCATCTGGAACGATGCCAAGGCCGAGGTCGGCCTCGGCGCCGACGACCAGGTGGTTCCGCATATCTTGCGTCACACCTGTGCCTCACGTCTGGTCCAGGGCGGCATCGACATCCGGCGCGTTCAGATGTGGCTCGGCCATCAGACACTTTCGATGACCATGCGCTATGCGCATCTGGCCACCAACGATCTCGACGGCTGCGTTGTCGTGCTGGAAACGCCCCGCGGCGAAGGGCTGTCCGGCGATGGAAAAAACTCCGCCTTCGCGTCGCCGCTGACCACGGCCTCAGTGCCAGCGCCTGCCCAAAAGGGCAAAGCGGCAGCGGCGAAGGCACCCAAGACGCCCCGGAAAAGCTCGAAAGCCAAATAGTTAACCAAGGCTTTCATATACTGCCGCGGCAACCCCAGGATCATATTTGATCTTGGGGTTTACTTTTTCTGGGCAGAATTTGGTACTCCATCCAGGAAAGCCGCGATAGCGCCCGGCAGATTGCCTGTCTCCAGGAAGGGCGCATGGCCCTGGCCCTCGACGGTGATCGCTTCCATGCCGGAATGACGCTTTTGCATCTCGTCGAGTGTGTCGGCCGACAGGAGTTTCGAGTTGGCGCCGCGAATGGCAAGCAAAGGTATGGCCGCCAGCGCCTCGAACTGTGGCCACAGATCCGGCAACGGCTTGCTGAGGTCGAGGCCCGCCACCGTCTGGACCAGCCGCGGGTCGAAATCCGGCAGCAGGAGACCTTCGCCCGTCTCCCGGTAAAGGGCCGACACCATCCGCTCCCAATCCGCTGCCGTCAGCGCGGGAAAATCCGCGCCGTGCGCGACGCGTTGCGCATCGATCGCCTCAGCGCGGCTCTTCGGTTTCGGTGCCGGGTCGAGATAGGTTTGGATATGGGCGAGCCCCGCGGCCTCGATCACCGGTCCGATGTCGTTCAGCACAACGGCTTTCAGCGCGGCTGGCCGCAGCGCGCCGAGCACGTGGATGATCAGCCCGCCGCGCGAGGTGCCGACGAAGGCCGCTTCCTCGACGTTCAGAGCGGCCAGTCCGGCGAGGACATCGCCGGCCTCGATGCCGATAGTGTAGTGGCCGATATCAGGGTCGTAAGCGGACTGGCCGCGGCCGCGATAGTCGAAGGCGATGACCTTGCGCGGATTGTCGGTCCGCTGCGACAGATAAAGCGCCAGCTCATGGAAATCGCGCGCGTTGCGGGTCAGGCCGGCCAGGCAAACGACCTGCCAGTCTGCCGAATTGGTCTCGCCATAGACGCGGGCGTGAAGCTTGAGCCCGTCCGGCGCGGTGTAGAAAAAGTCGGAGAAGCCGTCGGTGCTCGACATATTAAAAGGACTCCCTGGCCGGATTGTCTCCGTCTGCTACAGGCGAGGGTGGGAGCGGTCAAATCGAGGGTTGTCGGCAAGCTGACACTCTTGGAAATGTCGGAGGGACAGCGCCCCCCTCTGTCCTGCCGGACATCTCCCCCACGAGGGGGGAGATTGGCGGTTCAGGTGCTACGCCCTTCCTTCGACGTTGGAGATTGGCGAAATCGGCAATGACAGCTGATCTCCCCCCTCGTGGGGGAGATGGCCGGCAGGCCAGAGGGGGGCGCCAAGGATCGCCAACGTCTGCCCGTGGCGACAGCTCTGCGGCCTCAGCCTCTTCCGTTCACCAAATCCCCAACGATATCGTACTTCCCCGAAATGCGCATCTTGTAGACCTCGTAATTCTCCATCACGCGCTGCACGTAACTTCTTGTTTCGGTGTAGGGAATTCGCTCGATCCAGTCGACGACGGCGTCGATGCCCTTGCCGCGCGGGTCGCCGTACTTGGCTACCCATTGGCTGGCGCGGTTAGGGCCGGCATTGTAGCCGGCGAAGGTCAGCACATAGGAGCCGCCGAAGCGGTCGAGCTGCTCGCCGAGGAAGGCAGCCCCCAACGTCGCATTGTAGCCGGCGTCGCTGGTCAGCCGATCCTGCGAGAAGGTCACGCCGGCCTTCTTCGCCAATTGCTTGGCGGTGCCCGGCATCAGCTGCAGCAGGCCGCGCGCGCCGGCGCTGGAGACGGCGCCGACATTGAATTCGCTTTCCTGGCGGGCGATCGCATAGGCCAGCGCCTTGCCCGAGCCGGATATGTCGGCGGTGTCGGGAATGACGCCCAGCGGATGCGACAGCGCGCCGACATCGATGCCGCGCGCGCCGGCGATCTTGCCGATCTTCAGCGCCATGAAATGATTGCCCTGCTTTTCCGCCAGCACCGCAAGCAGCGCCAGCTCGCCGGGGCTGGTCAACTGCCCGGCGAGGTCGCGGTAAAGCGTCTCGGCATAGCGGTCGTAGCCCGCCTCCTGCAGCCGCTTGATGGCGCTGACGGCTTCGCGGCCGTCAAAGCTTTGGCGGTCGGCAGTGCTTGGCTCGGGATAGACGATGTTCAGCGTGCGCAAGCCAACCCGTTCCGCCGCCAACTGCCCGTAGAAAGTGGTGCCATAGGCTGCCGCCTTGGTGAAATAATCCTTCGCATTGCCGGGACCGCCGACTTCCGCCGCGCGGCCAAGCCAGTAATAGGCGCGTGACAGCGACATCGGTCCCTGCGCGAGATCGGCGATGCGGGCAAAATGGGTCGAGGCCGTCGCAGGATCGTTGAGGCCGCGCAACGCATACCAGCCGGCGTGGAATTCGGCCTCGGCGGCGCTGGCGGGGCTTTCGGCGGCATGCGCGGCAACGATCTTGTAGGCGGTCTTCCAGTCGCCCTGGTCGACCAGTGCGCGCGACAGCACGCGGCGCTCGACCCACCAGGCATCGGGATCGACCAGCGCGTCGCGGTTCGTTGGCGCTTTCATCATCACCGCGGCGGCGTCCGCAAACTTCCGCTGCTTGCGCAGATATTCGGCTTGCGCGAAGAAATAGCCGGCCGATTGCTGCGCGGCAGGCACCGCTTTCAACAGCTTGGCCGCGTTCTTGTCGCCACGCGAGGCGGCGGCCCAGGCATCGGCCAGCGGTTGCGCGCCGGCAAGGGCTGCGACCCGCAGTGCCGAATTCTCCCGGTCGGCATAAAACATCCGTTCCATGCGGAAACGATGGTCGGCAGCCGGAATGATGGCGCCAAACTCCTTGCTGACGGCCGCCTCGTCCCTGGCTTCCAGCTTCTCGGTGCGCCAGAATGGCGACAGCACGGAAAGCGCAGCCTTGGTGTTGCCAAGAGCTACATAAGAACGGGCAAGGATGACCACGCCTTGAAAGGTCAGCGGCTGGCTGCCGTCAAAGGCTTTCACCACGGTCTGCGGCGACGGGCTTTCGCGGTAGAGCGCGCGCTCGCTGTTCTTGCGCAAGGCCATGGTGCCCGGCCAGTTCGGCAGCATCTTTGCGGTATCGGCAATCTCGCTGCTCGGCACATGGTCGCCGCCATAGAGCGCGATTGCCCAGGCCAGGATATGGCGGTCCAGCGAATTGGCCGGCAATGTTTCGCGCACGGCTCGCGCCGCGGCGATATCGCCGGTCGCCAATGCGTCGAGACCGCTTTTCAGCACGACGATACTGGGGGAGGGCGCATCGGTCTGCGCTCTGTCTTGCATGTCGGGCATCGGGATCGATGAGGTCGTCTGCTCGTCGACGCTCTCGTTTGCCGCCGTCCCCACTATCAGCAGGGCAACGGCGCCAAGCAATATGAAGCGGAGTGGCCGACCGGCCGGCATGATCCTGATCTTTCCCTGTTGCGGCACTTTAGATGGCAAGCCCAGGTGCCCGAGAGCCTAGACTTAGGTCGTGAAGAGCCCGTAAACAAAGGGTTATCGAGGCCGTTCGAATTGCGCTTGCTGGCACCATCGGCATGCTTGCCGCGCAACAGTGTCGAGACTATGGTGCGCGGCTTCGCTTTCGGCTAGAAGGCGCCCGATGCAGTCGCCCAAAAGCGGGAACCGGTTTTGGGACGATGACACGCATAAACAAACAAGTCCCAAGGAGTTGGACGACATGCTGAGAGGCTCGCTTACTGCGCTCGTGACACCGTTCGAAAAGAGCGGGCGTTTCGACGAGAAAGCCTTTCGCGCCTTCGTCGAATGGCAACTTGGCGAGGGCACGACGGGCCTCGTCCCGGTCGGCACCACCGGCGAGTCGCCGACGCTGTCCCATGACGAGCATCGCCATGTCGTCAAGGTCTGCATCGAGGTGGCCAAGGGCCGCGCTCCGGTCGTCGCCGGCGCCGGCTCCAACAACACCGCGGAAGCGGTCGGTCTGGTGCAATATGCCGAGCAGGCGGGCGCCGACGCCGCTCTGGTCGTGACACCGTATTACAACAGGCCGACGCAGCGCGGCCTGTACGAGCATTTCGCCGCCGTCGCCAGGGCGACCAAGCTGCCGATCATCATCTACAACATCCCGCCGCGCTCGGTGATCGACATGATGCCGGAGACGATGGGCAGGCTGGCGCACGACTTCCAGAACATCGTCGGCGTCAAGGATGCCACCGGCAAGGTCGAGCGCGTGTCCGAACAGCGCGCCACCTGCGGCAAGGATTTCATCCAGCTTTCAGGGGAGGATGCCTCGGCGCTCGGCTTCAACGCCCATGGCGGCGTCGGCTGCATCTCGGTGACGTCGAATGTCGCGCCGCGGCTGTGCGCTGAATTCCAGGAAGCCACACTGTCCGGTGACAGCGCCAAGGCGCTGGAATTGCAGGACCGTCTGCTGCCGCTGCACAAGGCGATCTTCCTTGAGCCCGGCCTGTGCGGCGTCAAATACGCGCTGTCGAAGATTGGCAAGGTCGAGAACGTGGTGCGCTCGCCGCTGGTGACCATCGAGGCGTCGACCGCCGAGAAGATCGATGCGGCGATGAAACACGCCGGCTTGATAAATTAAGGATGAGGCGCCACCTCTCCGCATCATGAACCAGGTCAGAAAAGCCGATCCAAACAACAAAACCGTTGCGGAAAACCGCAAGGCGCGGTTTTCCTATGAGGTGCTCGACACCGTCGAGGCCGGCCTGGTGCTGACCGGCACCGAGGTCAAGTCGCTGCGCCAGGGCCAGGCCAACATCCAGGACAGCTACGCCTCGGTCGAGGGTGGCGAGATCTGGCTGATCAATTCCTATCTGCCGGAATACCTGCAGGCCAACCGCTTCAACCACGAGCCCAGGCGGCGTCGCAAGCTGCTGCTCAACAAGCGCGAGATGGCAAAACTGGCGCAGAGCATCGACCGCGAAGGCATGACGCTGGTGCCGCTGAAAATCTACTTCAACGACCAGGGCCGTGCCAAGCTGCTGCTCGCCGTCGGCCGCGGCAAGAAACTGCACGACAAGCGCGAGAGCGAAAAGCAGCGCGACTGGTCGCGCGAAAAGGGCCGGCTCATGAAGGAACGGGGCTAAGAACCTCGAGCCACAGCCCCAGAAAAGCCACATCGGCTTTCAAGTTTCCAGCGACATACGATGGGGAAAGGCTTGAAGAACCGGATCATTCTCTGGGGTGCGGCCAGTCTGGTCTTCGCCGGCATCGTCGCCGCAGGTGGCATCTTCTATTTCCGGACGTTCTCGCCGGATCGTGACAGCTATCCGGTCAGGGGTATCGACGTTTCCCATCATCAGGGTGAGATCGACTGGCGGCGCGTTGCCGCCGACGATGTCGCCTTCGCGGTCATCAAGGCGACCGAGGGCGGCGACCATGTCGACGATGCCTTCGCCAAAAACCTGCGCGAGGCGCGCGCGGCCGGGCTTGCGGTCGGCGCCTATCACTTCTTCACCTTCTGCCGGCCGGGCGCCGACCAGGCGAAAAATTTCATCGCGGTGGTGCCGCACGACCAGCCGCTGCTGCCACCGGTCGTCGACATCGAATTCGGCGGCAACTGCCCGCAACGCCCGTCGCCGGAGCAGCTGAGCGCGGAACTCCAGGCCTTCCTCGGACCGGTTGAAGCTGCGTTCGGCAAGCCGGCGATCATCTACCTGACCGACGAGGCCGAGGACGCCTATGCCGGGAAAATCGACGTTCGCCCGCTCTGGCGTCGCTCGTTGCTCCTGGAGCCAGGTCGCAACGACTGGATCTACTGGCAGTACCACAATATGGGCCGCGTCGACGGGATCGAGGGCGATGTCGATCTCAACGTCCTGCAGGGTGGGCAGCAAACGCTGGCCGAGCTATTTGCTGCACCCGCATCGCTCTCTTCGCAAAAGCCTCCATCGCCTTGAACGAATCAGCTGGCCTTGAGTTTGGCATCCGCAGTCTTACGCAGGCTTGGGAACAGGCCTGGAAAGAGCCGAAAAAGCCATCCCCGCGGCCATGATCAGTACGGCGGCGAACTGGGCGCCGGTCGGCGTCTCGCCGAGCACCGTCATCGCGATCAGCACGGTTGCGATCGGCACGCATGGCATGAACAGCGATGCCGCCTGCGACCCCAGCTGCCGGACGATATAGGTGTACAGGAACATGGCGGCCGCACCCGCCAAAAACCCTTGAATGACGATCTGGCTGGCAATCTCGGCCACTGATGCCGCGCGGAGGCCGCTTGGGGCAAAGAAATAGAGCAACGGCAGCGGCACGCATGACAGCAGCACCACGGTTACGGTCGCCGCAATCGGATCGACGCGCCAGCGCCGCACAAGAACGGCATAAGCGGCAAACATCGCGCCCGATGCGATGAACAGCAGATCACCGGAGAAGACATCCTTCATACCGCCACCGGTGTGCGCTGGCGCAATGAACAGGATCAGCCCGGCGATGATGGCGGCGACGCCGATGGTTTGCTGGCGCGAGGCCTTGTCCGTCGTGGCGAGGTGCGACAGCACGAACGAGAAGAACACAATCGAGGCTGGGCAAAGTGCCGCGCCATGCGCGGCGGGTGCGTAGGTGAGGCCCCAGTTGATGATGATAGGGTAGGGCAGTCCGGCCAGTGCCGCCAGCGTCAAGGCACGCCGCCAGCCCAACGCTTTGCTGGCTGACAGGCCGCCGCGCCAGACAACCGGCAGCATGACCAGTCCGGCACCGACAAAGCGCAAGGTCGCGACATCCGTCGCCGTAAGATGCTCCCGCAGGCTAAAGCGGGCTGCGACGAACTGCACGGCGTAAATGCCGATCATGGCGAGGCCCGCAAGAATTGCCGGCTTTGTGTTTCGGTCCTCTGTCACGCGCATTCTTGTCCCGCTCGATTCTGCCAGCGGAGGATTCTTCCTCCAGACGGCTCTCGTTGAAAGCGCAGCCTATTGTTGAGAATGGTGCGACAAAATAGGCTGCTTTCGCGAGCTGGGCGTGAATCTCACACAATAGAGGAGCCATGAACGTGAATCATGAATCCGACCAACTTGATGCCATCGACCGCAGCCTGCTGCGGTTGTTGCAGGAGGATGGGCGTCGCACCACACTCGATCTCGCCGCCCGTGTCGGCCTGTCGCCGACCGGCACCAGCCAGCGCGTGAAGCGCCTTTTCCGTGAGGGTTTCATCACCGCGGTCCGGGCCGTGCTCAATCCGCAAAAGATCGGCCGCGGCACGCTCGTCTTCATCGAAGTCAGGCTCGACCAGGCGGCGCCGCATGTGTTCGACCGTTTCGCCGAAGCGGTAGCAAAGGCCTCCGAAGTGCTGGAGTGCCATATGGTCGTGGGCGGCTTCGACTATCTGGTGAAAGCGCGCATTTCGGAAATGGCCGCCTATCAGGATTTTTTGAAGCGCGTGATCCTGCCGCTGCCGGGTGTCAGGGAAACGCACACCTATGCGTCGATATCGGACGTGAAGCCGGACGCGCTGCTGCCGGTGTGAGGGCCGGACCAACGCAAGCGGTTGCCACGCCTCCGCTTCAAGCGGCCTGGGAAACCTCCGGCGCCAGCGTCACATACGCATCGCCCCAGACCTTCAGCACGGTGATCACGGGCTCCAGGCTTCGGCCACGAGGCGTCGGGCTGTACTCGACCTTCGGCGGCATCTGCGCATAGACCTTGCGGGCGATGAGCCCAGTCTGGCTCGCTCGGCTATGCGCAGGCGGCAGCACTGCCGACGACGGCGATCACCGCCTTTGAGGCGCTGTTCGACCGCCTCGATGTGAAGAAGCTAGTCATCGGCGCCGCGAACACCATCCTGATCGTCGGCGGCGCCGGCGGCGTCGGGTCGATCGCGGTCCAGCTCGCGCGCCAGCTGACCGATCTGACGATGATCGCCACCGCATCGCGGCCCGAAACCCGCGACTGGGTCGCAAGAGCGTTTCGGTCCACTGGGAGCCGATGTTCACCCGCTCGCTGTATGAAACGCCCGATATGGCCGCGCAGGGCGAACATCTCAACGAACTGGCGCGCCTTGTCGACGCCGGCACCATCCGCACCACGCTGGGCGAGACGTTCGGCCCAATCAATGCCGCCAATCTGAAGCGCGCCCATGCGCTGATCGAGACCGGCAAGGCCAAGGGCAAGATCGTGCTCGAGGGATTTTGAGAGGCAGCGTCTAGTTCCGCAGGAACGACGCGATCTCGCTGAATACCTTGACGAACATCGCTTCGGTCAGCACCCCAGTGTTGGTGTTGTAGCGCGAGCAGTGATAGCTGGAAAACAGCGTGACGCCGCCGGCCGGCAACTGACCGCCGTGCTTGAACGGATAGGCGGCGACGCGCTGGCCCAGCGCCCTGACGGTCGACTGGTGGGCGATGGAGCCCAGCGCCAGCACGGCGCGCAGTTTGGGAAAGCGTGCAATCGTCGGCACCAGAAAGCTGCGGCAAGTGGCGATCTCGGCGCCGACCGGCTTGTTTTCAGGCGGCACGCAGCGCACCGCATTGGTGATCGCGGTGCCGACCAGCTGCAACCCATCATCCGGCCGCGCCTTGAACTCGCCGCGGGCAAAACCGTGAGCGATCATCGTTGAGTAGAGCAGGTCGCCGGCATAGTCGCCGGTAAACGGCCGCCCGGTGCGGTTGGCGCCGCGCAGGCCGGGCGCCAGCCCGACGATCAGCAGCTCGACGGCGTCCTCGCCATCAGGCGGCAGGAAGGTCGGCACCGGCGCGTTGAACCACGACGGCTCGCGCTGCCGCCAGTCTGCGATGAAATCATGCAGGCGTGGGCAGAGGGGGCAGTCGCGGTCGGGTTCGGGAGCGGCGTCCAAGGCCGCCGCCGTCAATAGTCTTCCTCTTCGGCTTCGGCCGGCTCGGGCCTGCGCACCGGCCGTTCGGAGGGATCGCGGCCGACCTCGTTCTTCAGCGAGGTCAAATCGATGAAATGGTCGGCCTGGCGGCGCAGATCGTCCGAGATCATCGGTGGTTGCGAGGCCATGGTGGAGACGATCGAGACCTTGCGGCCGCGCCGCTGCAGCGCTTCGACCAGTGTGCGGAAATCGCCGTCGCCGGAGAAGATGACATAGTGGTCGACGACATCGGCAAGTTCGAGCGCATCGACGGTCAGTTCGATGTCCATATTGCCCTTGATCTTGCGGCGGCCGGTCGAGTCGGTGAACTCCTTGGCCGGCTTGGTCACCACCTTGAAGCCATTATAGTCGAGCCAGTCGATCAGGGGACGGATCGAAGAGTATTCCTGATCCTCGACCAGAGCGGTGTAGTAATAGGCCCGCAGCAAATAGCCGCGCTTCTGGAAGCTGGACAGCAGTTTGCGGTAGTCTATGTCGAAGCCGAGTGCGCGCGAGGTGGCGTAGAGATTGGCGCCGTCTATGAAAAGAGCGATTTTTTCACGGGGGTCGAACATGGCAATATTCCTTTTTCGAAATAGGTGGCGGACTAATCGAAATGGGTCGTTATATCGGTCGGCTCGTAAATAAACCGGCTGACCTTTCGTCAACCGAGATAGCGCCAGTTTTACGGCAATCCAAGGGTGCCGGGGCGCACTGCAAGCAATTGTGATCGGAGCCGTGTCGTCGCCGGTAGGCGGGCTTTGCCGGCAAGGCATTCACCGGCGCCAGAGACTGGCATTCGCCAGCCGATGGGGCCACGGCGCCATAATGCTTGTATTTTGGCGGCGTTCGGGTTATGGACCGCGCCTGTTTTCCATCAAATCCAGGCATGAAAGGGGCAATCAATGGCCCGCGTAACCGTTGAAGACTGCATCGACAAGGTCGACAACCGCTTCGAGCTCGTGCTGCTCGCCGGCCACCGTGCCCGCCAGATCAGCCAGGGCGCGCCGATCACCGTGCCCCGCGACAACGACAAGAACCCGGTCGTAGCGCTGCGCGAGATCGCCGACGAGACGCTGTCGCCCGACGACCTCAAGGAAGATCTGATCCACTCGCTGCAGAAGCATGTCGAGGTCGACGAGCCCGAGGCCGACGGCGAGGCGATCGCCGACCAGACCGGCAACGCAGTTGCAGCTACCGATGCCGACGACGCCGAAGAAAACGTCACCTTCGATCGCATGACCGAGGAAGACCTTTTGGCCGGCATCGAGGGCCTGGTTCCCCCGGAAAAGAGCGACGACTACTAATCGCTGCCCTGGACCTGCCGGGAATATGGTTCCGGCACTTCCGTCCCGTGAGTTTCGTGGCTATCTATGAGATGCGCCGTACATCAGTGCGGCGCATCAATCATTTCAGCACCGTGAGAACCCGCCCATGATGCGTCAGTATGAGCTTGTCGAGCGCGTTGCGCGCTACAAGCCTGACGTCAACGAGGCGTTGCTCAACAAGGCCTATGTCTACGCCATGCAGAAGCATGGCCACCAGAAGCGCGCTTCCGGCGATCCCTATTTCTCGCATCCGCTCGAAGTCGCCGCCATCCTCACCGAAATGCACATGGACGAGGCGACGATCGCCGTCGCCTTGCTGCATGACACGATCGAGGACACCACCGCGACGCGGGCCGAGATCGACGATCTGTTCGGCCCCGAAATGGGCAAGCTGGTCGAAGGCCTGACCAAGCTGAAGAAGCTCGATCTCGTCTCCAAGAAGGCCGAGCAGGCGGAAAACCTGCGCAAGCTGTTGCTGGCCATCTCGGAGGATGTCCGCGTTCTGCTGGTCAAGCTCGCCGACCGTCTGCACAACATGCGCACCCTCGACCACATGCCCGAGGCCAAGCGCCTGCGCATCGCCGAGGAGACGATGGACATCTATGCGCCGCTCGCCGGGCGCATGGGCATGCAAGGCATGCGCGAGGAACTGGAAGAGATCGCCTTCCGCTTCATCAATCCGGAAGCCTATCGCGCCGTCACCGCGCGGCTTGCCGAGATATTCGAGCGCAACAAGGGCGTGCTGACCGACATCGAAAAGGCGCTGTCGGCGCTGTTCGAAAAGCATGCCATCAACGCCGGCGTGAAGAGCCGGCAGAAGAAGCCGTGGTCGGTGTTCCGCAAGATGGAGGCCAAGGCGCTGTCCTTCGAGCAGCTCTCGGACATTTTCGGCTTCCGCGTCGTCGTCGACAGCGTCGAAGACTGCTACCGCGCGCTCGGCGCCATCCACACCACATGGTCGATGGTGCCTGGCCGCTTCAAGGATTACATTTCTACGCCCAAGCAGAACGACTACCGTTCGATCCACACCACCATTGTCGGCCCGTCGCGCCAGCGCGTCGAACTGCAGATCCGCACCCGCGAGATGAACAAGATCGCCGAATATGGCGTCGCCGCCCATTCGATCTACAAGGACACCGGCGGCAAGACGAACGGCGCCGCCCATGCGATCTCGAAGGAGACCAACGCCTATGCCTGGCTGCGGCGCACCATCGAGCAACTGGCAGAAGGCGACAACCCGGAAGACTTCCTCGAAAATACCAAGCTGGAGCTGTTCCAGGACCAGGTATTCTGCTTCACGCCGAAAGGCATGCTGATTGCGCTGCCGCGCGGCGCCACGCCCATCGACTTCGCCTATGCCGTGCACACCGATGTCGGCGACACCTGCGTCGGTGCCAAGGTCAACGGCCGCATCATGCCGCTAATGACGGAACTGAAGAACGGCGACGAGGTCGAGATCATCCGCTCCAAGGCGCAAGTGCCGCCGGCGGCGTGGGAGTCGGTGGTGGTCACCGGCAAGGCGCGCTCAGCCATCCGCCGCGCCACCAAGAACGCCATTCGCAAGCAATATTCAGGTCTTGGTGCCCGCATTCTCGAGCGCGCCTTCGAACGCGCCGGCAAGACCTTCACCAAGGAAAGCCTGAAGCCGGTGCTGCACCGGCTGGCGCGCAAGGACATCGAGGATGTGCTGGCCTCGGTCGGGCGCGGCGAACTTGCCTCGACCGACGTCATGAAGGCCGTCTTCCCAGACTACAAGGACGAGCGCGTCACCGTCAGCGCCCCCAAGCAGCGCGAGGAGGGCTGGTCGAAGATCCGCAACGCCGCCGGCATGCTGTTCCAGATGCCCGGCACACGAGCCGCGCGCAAGGACAAGGACCAGCCGCGCGATGGCGCGGTGCCGATCCGCGGCGTGCGCGGCGACCTGCCGGTGCGTTTCGCGCCGGAAGGGGCCGTGCCAGGCGACCGCATCGTCGGCATTGTCCAGCCGGGCACCGGCATCACCATCTATCCCATCCAGTCGCCGGCGCTGCAGGCCTTCGACGACCAGCCGGAGCGCTGGATCGACGTGCGCTGGGACATTGACGAGCAGACCAAGGAGCGCTTTCCGGCGCGCGTCTCGGTCACCGCCATCAACGCGCCGGGCTCGCTCGCCGATATCGCCCAGGTCGTTGCCTCCAACGACGCCAACATTCATACGCTGTCGATGGTGCGCACCGCGCCCGACTTCACCGAAATGCTGATCGATCTCGAAGTCTGGGATCTGAAGCACCTCAACCGGCTGCTGTCGCAGCTCAAGGATAATTCGAGCGTCAGCGATGCGCGGCGTGTGAATGGGTGAATAGTGAATAGTGAATAGTGAATAGTGAAAGAAGGCGCTCTCACTACCATTCACCATTCACCATTTCACCATTCACCATGGACATGGGGCGAGTTATGAATACCGACGAGGTGCTGGGCATTTTCCGCGAGGCGGGCGCTGTTCTGGAGGGGCATTTCATCCTGACGTCCGGCCTGCGCAGCCCGGTCTTCTTGCAGAAGGCGCGCGTCTTCATGCATGCCGACAAGACCGAGCGGCTTTGCAAGGCGCTGGCCGAGAAGATTCAAAAGGCGGTGCCGGGCAAGATCGACTACGTCGTCGGCCCGGCGATCGGCGGCCTGATCCCGGCCTATGAGACGTCGCGCCATCTCGGTGTGCCTGCAATCTGGGTGGAGCGCGAAGGCGGCGAGTTCAGGCTGCGCCGCTTTGAGATCGCTGCCGGCTCGCGCGTCGTCATCGTCGAGGACATCGTCACCACTGGTCTTTCGATCCGCGAAACCATCGACTGCCTGCGCGCGATTGGCGCCGAGGTCGTGGCGGCGGCCTGCATCATCGACCGCTCGGCCGGCAAGACCAATGTCGGCGTGCCGCTGATCGCGCTTGCCGAATACGAGGTCCCGGCCTATCCCGCCGACCGCCTGCCGCCGGAACTTGCCGCCATTCCCGCCGTTAAGCCAGGAAGCCGCAACATCTAGGGGACATCACAATGATCGCCGGCATCGATCATTTCGTGCTGACGGTCCGCTCGGTGGAGGACAGCTGCGCCTTCTACCAGCGGGTGCTTGGCCTGAAGCGCCTCGACGAGCCGGAGCGGCCGACGGCGTTGCTGTTCGGATCGCAGAAGATCAATCTGCATCAGGCAACGCACACTTTTGAACCGAAAGCCAAGACGCCGATGCCTGGCTCCGGCGATTTCTGCCTGGTCGCCGCAAGGCCGCTTGCCGAGATTTGCGCCAGTCTCGAAGCCAATGGCGTTGCCATCGAAGTCGGCCCGGTCGAGCGCACCGGCGCCCGCGGCACGATGATGTCGGTCTATTTCCGCGACCCGGACAGCAATTTGGTCGAAGTCAGCGAATATCGGGAATAGTCTATCCGCCTCGGCGTCGTCTTCCCGGGCAGGCCTGATCGTCGTCATGAAAGTCTCGCTTGGATGTTGTGTTGTCCTCAGTTTCGCCCCAATGGCGCTCTTGTTACCCGCCTGCGGCAGACCATCGCGGCGGCGTTTCATTGTTCCGCCGCAAGGCAGTCGCTATATCAAAGTCGTTGTTGCCTTTCTGCGCCGTCGAAGCGCAAGATGGAGCGACCGCGCCCGGCCAGGGATGGTTGCAATTTGGGCGTGACGAACCGGGAACTGGAACAGAGTGCTTTTTCGACGCCGAAAGCCTGATGGCATTCTGGAGCGGGTGCGTACCTATCTGTGGCCGCGCCGCTCGTTTTCGCGCTCGTTGCAATATTTCTCCAAGCGCATCCTGCGGCTGAAGGCGACACCGCATGCGGTCGCGGCCGGCGTCGCGGCCGGCGTTTTCGCCTCCTTCTTTCCGCTCGGCTTCCATTTCGCCGTCGCCGCCGTGCTCTGCTGGGTGGTCGCCGGCAATCTGGTGGCCGCCGCCCTCGGCGCGGTATTCTTCGGCAATCCGCTGACTTTCCCGCTGCTGTGGGGAGCGTCCTGGGAAGTCGGCAAGCTGATCCTGCATGAGCGCCTGCCCAAGAACGGACCGCCTGCGCATCTTGGTGAGATGATGCACACGCTGTCGTTTGCAAAGCTGTGGCACCCGGTGCTCGAGCCGATGCTGATCGGCGCTGTGCCGCTCGGCCTGATCTTCGGGCTGATCTTCTACGGCATTACCCGCTGGGGGATGACAGCCTTTCGCGAGCAGCGCAGGAAGCGCATGGCAGAGCGGGCGCATAAGGCCGGGCACCGCGGACGGGAAGTTCCGGCGGAATGATCATCGGCATCGGCAGCGACCTGATCGACATCAGACGCATCGAAAAGTCGCTGGAACGGCATGGTCAGCGCTTCATCCAGCGCATCTACACCGAGGTCGAACAGGTCCGCTCCGAAGGCCGCAAGGGCCGCGCCGCCTCCTATGCCAAGCGCTTCGCCGCCAAGGAGGCCTGCGCCAAGGCGCTTGGCACCGGCCTGGCGCAGGGCGTGTTCTGGCGCGACATGGGGGTCGCCAACCTGCCCAGCGGCGCGCCGACCATGGCGCTGACCGGGGGAGCGGCGGCACGGCTGGCCAAAATCCTGCCACAGGGGCACAGAGCGGCGATCCACCTCACAATCACCGATGATTTCCCGCTTGCTCAAGCCTTTGTGATCATCGAGGCGTTGCCCGCCGAACAAGCGCCACATTGATTGCATCAGACGACCGCTATCTAACGCCGACTTGACGTTGCCCAGCGCGCGCCGAGACTCTATACCATCCAACGCACAATCGAGGACGACATGAGCGTGGCTGAAAAATCCGAGAAGAAATCCGGCGGGCTTGGCGAAATCGTCAGCGTCATCATCCAGGCTTTGCTGCTGGCCATGGTCATCCGCACGTTGCTGTTCCAGCCCTTCTCGATCCCGTCCGGCTCTATGCGGCCGACCTTGCTCGAAGGCGACTATCTGTTCGTCACCAAATGGTCCTACGGCTTCTCGCGTTATTCGCTGCCATTCGGCCCCGACATCTTTTCCGGCCGCATCTGGGGTTCCGATCCGAAGCGCGGCGACGTGGTGGTCTTCAAGTTCCCGCCGGATCCGTCGCTCGACTACATCAAGCGCGTCGTCGGCCTGCCGGGGGACAAGATCCAGATGAAGGACGGCCAATTGTTCATCAACGGCCAGGGCGTGCCTCGTGTGAAAACCGGCCAGATCCAAAATCCTGATATCACGGAAGTGCCTGAGCCGGTCGACGTCTATCGCGAGACCCTGCCCAACGGCGTCAGCTACGACACGCTCGACCTGACACCGAATTCGATCACCGACAACACCCGCGAGTTCGTCGTGCCCCCCGGCAACTATTTCATGATGGGCGACAACCGCGACAATTCCTCCGACAGCCGCCTCAGCGTCGGCTACGTGCCGGCGGAGAACCTTGTCGGCCGCGCTAACATCGTCTTCTTCTCGATCGCCGGGAAGGCGAGCCCGCTCGAGATCTGGAAATGGCCGTCGCTGGTGCGCCTGTCGCGCCTGTTCCATTTCGTGAATTGATGGCTTTGAAGCGCCCGACGGGTGAAACTCTGGCCGATTTGGTGACAGCCAAAACCGGCCATTCCTTCCGGGATGTCCGTTTGCTTGAGACCGCGCTGACCCATTCCAGTGCGGTCAAGGCAAGCAGCAACAACCAGCGCCTCGAATTCCTTGGCGACCGCGTGCTCGGCCTGATCGTTGCCGACCTGCTTTTCGAAAAGTTTCCTGAAGCGCCGGAAGGTGAAATCGCCCCGCGCTTCAATGCCCTGGTCGATGCGCGGACATGCTCCGAGATCGGCATTGAAATGCAGCTCGAAGATCTGGTTCGGGCCGACGCTGCCTTGAAGGCGCGCTCGCGCGGCTCGGGCGGAAACTATCTGGCGGATGCGGTCGAGGCGCTGATCGCGGCGGTCTATATCGACGGCGGCCTCGATGCCGCAAGGCAATTCGTCCTGCGTTACTGGGAGCCGCGCTCGCAAAAGGTGGTGGCCAAGCCGCCCAATCCGAAATCCGACCTGCAGGAATGGATCGCCAAGACCAGCGATGTCAGGCCCGAATACGCGATCGAGAAACGCGAGGGACCTGAACATCAACCGGTTTTCACGGTGTCCGTGAAGGTCGGCGGTTTTGCGCCGGCAAGCGGCACGGGCGGCTCTCGCCGCGCAGCCGAAGAAGCGGCGGCATCGGCGTTTCTTATGCGCGAGGGCATCTGGGCCAACCAAGGGAGTGCGGCGTGACCGGCAGCGAAGATCTCCCTCCGGCAGCGGAGGCCACGCATTCCGGCTTCGTTGCCCTGATTGGGGCGCCCAATGCCGGCAAGTCGACGCTGGTCAACCAACTGGTCGGCGCCAAGGTGTCGATCGTCACCCACAAGGTGCAGACCACCCGCGCCATCGTGCGCGGCATCGCCACGCATGACAACGCGCAGATCGTCTTTGTCGATACGCCCGGCATCTTCAAGCCGAAGCGCCGGCTCGACACCGCGATGGTGACCACCGCCTGGGGTGGCGCCAAGGACGCCGATATCGTGCTTCTGCTGATCGATGCCGAGCGCGGCATCAGGGGTGACGCCGACGCCATCCTCGAGCGGCTGAAGGACGTCCGCCAGCCGATGGTGCTGATCCTCAACAAGGTCGACCGGGTCAAGCACGAGGCGCTGCTGGCCCTGGCTGCGGCAGCAAACGAAAAGGTGCCGTTCAAGCGCACCTTCATGGTCTCGGCGCTGACCGGCTCCGGCTGCAAGGATTTGCTCGACTATCTCGCGCAAGCGCTGCCGGTCGGCCCCTGGTACTATCCGGAAGACCAGATCTCGGACCTGCCGATGCGCCAACTGGCCGCCGAGATCACCCGCGAGAAGCTGTATCTGCGGCTGCATCAGGAGTTGCCCTATTCCTCGCATATCGAGACCGAGAAATGGGAAGAGAAACCGGACGGCTCGGTGCGCATCGACCAGACCATCTATGTCGAGCGCGACAGCCAGAAGAAGATCGTGCTCGGCCACAAGGGCGAGACCATCCGCGCCATCGGCCAGTCGGCGCGCATGGAAATAGCCGGCATTCTCGAGCAGAAAGTGCACCTGTTCTTGTTCGTCAAAGTGCGTGAAAACTGGGGCGACGACCCCGAACGCTACCGTGAGATGGGGCTTGAGTTTCCCCATTGAGCTTCATCGTCTAGAAATGCCGCTCCGGCAGTTTGAGACGATGACATGCCTGATCCAAAACCGACCATCGATACCGATCTCGTGCGCCGGCTGGTCAACGCGCAGTTTCCGCAATGGCGGCATCTGCCGGTGAGCCCGGTGACGTTTGGCGGTTGGGACAACCGAACCTTCCACCTCGGCAATGATATGACTCTGCGGCTGCCGAGTGCCGCACCATATGCCTTGCAGGTCGAAAAAGAGCACCGCTGGCTGCCCAGGCTGGCGCCGCTTCTGCCGCTGCCGATCCCGGTTCCACTGGCGATGGGCGAGCCTGGGGAGGACTACCCCTGGCAATGGTCCGTCTACCGCTGGATCGACGGCGAAACAGCCAAGACCGCCGAAATCGCCGATCGCCCACAGTTCGCGGTCGATCTGGCCAAGTTCCTCATTGCGCTCCGGCGGATCGATCCGGCGGGCGGGCCGCCCGCGGGCCAGCACAATTTCTTCCGCGGCGGATCGCCGAGCGTGTATGACAACCAGACAAGGGAAGCACTCCAGGCGCTGGAGGGGCAGATCGACACCCAGGCGGCCACCGCTGTCTGTGATGCGGCCCTTGCCGCCACCTGGCAAGGGTCGCCCGTCTGGTTTCACGGCGACGTCGCCTGGGGCAACCTTCTGGTCCAAAACGGCCGTTTGAGCGCCGTCATCGACTTCGGCACCTCCGGGATCGGCGATCCCTCTTGCGACCTGGCGATCGCCTGGACGTTCTTCCAGGGCGAGAGCCGGGAGGCGTTCCGTGCCGCCATCGACGTCGATGAAGCGACCTGGGCGCGCGGCCGCGGCTGGACGCTGTGGAAGGCGCTGATCACCGTTGCCGGACACGACGCCAACCAGGCCGAAGCCGAGCGATCGCGCCGCGTCATCGACGACGTCCTGGCCGATCACCGGAAATTCGCGTGATCGGAGCCTTTCGACGATGTGCGGAGATCCAATGTCAGCACAGATCGCACGCGGTGCGCCAAAATCTTGATTTCGCCATGCAACCGGTGACAAGCTCCTGCCATGGAATGGCGCGACGAGGGAATCATACTCGGCACCCGCAAGCATGGCGAAACCAGCGCCATTCTCGAGGTAATGACGCGTGCGCATGGCCGCCATCTCGGCCTGGTGCGCGGCGGGCGCTCGCGCAAGCAGCAGCCGGTGCTGCAGCCCGGCAACCGCGTCGACCTTTTGTGGCGGGCACGCCTCGACGAGCATCTCGGCACCTTCCAGGCCGAGGCGATCGAGATGAATGCCGCCCGGTTGATGGACAGCGCAGTCGCCGTCTACGGCCTGCAGACCATGGCCGCGCATCTCAGGCTCCTGCCGGAGCGCGACGCCCATGGCGGCCTGTATGAGACGCTTGCCGTGATGATCGCCCATCTGGACGATTCGGATGCCGCCGGGGAACTGGTGGCGCGCTTCGAACTGCTCATCCTCGACGAACTCGGCTTCGGCCTCGATCTCAGCCAGTGCGCGGCGACCGGCGCCAGGCAGGATCTGGCCTATGTCTCGCCGAAATCCGGCCGTGCGGTGTCGCGAGCCGCCGGTGCGCCGTGGCGCGACAAGATGCTGGCGCTGCCGGCCTTCCTGCAGCGCGGCTCCGGCTTGCGGGCGGACCACGCGGCACTCGAGGACGCCTTCCATCTGACCGGTTTCTTTTTCACCCGCCATGTCTACGAGCCGCGCGGCATTGAACAGCCCGATGCCCGTGCCGGCTTCCTCGCCGCCTTGCGCAAGCATCATTCGGGCGGCAATGCCGCCACTACGGCAGACGCTGCGCCAGAAAGGGGAGGGAGACTCGGTGGGTGCTGACCTCCGCAACCGTCCAGGTTCACAGCAAAAGCTGCATGCGGCAGCATTCCCTCCTCCTTGTGGGGAGGGTTAGGGTGGGGGTACTCGTAGGGCAAGAGCCTCAGCCGGCCTTGCGATGCTCCATGAAATCATCGAGGATGGCGCGCTGACCGCCGAGGATCTTGAGGCTGGCCTCCGCGAAGGAAAACCAGCCGGCCCTGTCGATTTCGGGAAATTCCCTCGTCACGCCTGACCTGGGCGGCCATTCCATCGTGAACATGTTGCTTTTAACGGCATCGGGATCGAAATCGGCTTCGACACTCCAGGCGATGACGATCTTGCCGCCGGCTTGCCGATAGCTGCCGACAGGCTCGAAATCACCCTCGATGCTGACTCCGAGTTCTTCCCCAGCCTCGCGCCGGGCGGCGGCCAACTCATCTTCATTGTCCTCGACGAGGCCCTTGGGGATCGACCAAGCGCCTTCATCCTTCCTTGCCCAGAATGGGCCGCCGGGATGGACGAGCAGAAATTCGAGAATGCCGGCCCTTGTCCGGTGGATCAGCAGCCCTGCACTTCGTTTCGGCATTCGATTTCCCCACAGTTCATCCGAGGATAGCATGGCTCCTGGGCAAGTGGCGGCGGCATGCCATTCCTGGCTATCTCAGATGATGGGTGAGGATAAAGACCGTAGGCCGCTGGAATTTGCCGACGAAACATGCTCGATAACTTCTTTTCGGCCACCATTGCGGTGGCGTGACTTGAATAGCCGTCTGGGGTGGCCGTGTGGCCGCCGCAATTGTCAGTGAAAACTGGCCTGGTTTGGGGGAACCGCCATGTTTGAAAGCCTGATTGGCGCCGTCGTCGTTATCGTGCTTTTTGTCCTCGTCTTGCGCCAGCAGGGCCGCGTCAGTCTGATCGAGCGCGAGCTCGGAGCGCTGCGCAGCCTGGTTCTGTCCGGCGTGCATGCGACACCGCCCGTTGCCAAACCGGTCGAGCAGGTTGCAAGCGCACCGGCGGATGCCGCTCAGGCCACCGCACCAGTTGCCGACATAGCTTCGCCAACAACAGCCGACGCGGCACATGCCCAGGCACCGGCCGCCGAAGCCGATGCGGCCACCAGCGAGGCCGTGCCAGAACTGTCAGAGGCGGCATTCACCGGATCCGCGCCTGCCGCCACGGCGAAGGCAGCCCGCCAGTCCGAGGTCGAAACCGCGCTCGGCACACGATGGGCGGTCTGGGTCGGCGGCGTCGCGCTGGCCCTGGGCGGCCTGTTCCTGATCCGCTACACCATCGAGGCCGGCATTTTCGGCCCCGAAGTGCGGCTGTCCCTGGCGGCGCTGCTCGGCCTGGTGCTGATCGGCGGCGGCGAGTTCATCCGCCGCACCGGCTTCAAGGTGCCGGTGCAAGGGGCTGCAGGCGCCTATATTCCGGCGATCCTGACGGCTGCCGGCGCCTTCATTCTGTTCGGTACGGTCTATGCCGCGCACGCCATTTACGGTTTCGTCGGCCCGGCCTTCGCTTTCGCCGTGCTCGGCGCCATCGGCGTAGCGACCATTGTCGCCGCTCTCGTCCACGGTCAGGCCCTGGCCGGCATCGGCCTTGTCGGCTCGATGGCGACGCCGGCGCTTGTGTCCTCGCAGGCGCCCAACCCATGGGCGCTGTTCGTCTACCTGGCGATCGTGCTTGCCGCCACAGCCGTGATCGCCCGCATTCGCGACTGGAAATTCCTGATTGCGGCCGCCTTCTTCGGCACCGGCGCCTGGACCATCGCCTACATGATGAGTACGCTCGTCGCCGACCTTGCCGTCATCCGGTTCGCCGACCTTGCCGTCGTCCTGTTCATCGACGCGGTGACGGTGGCGGTGCTTGCCTTTGTTTGCCTGGGCAGTCGTGGCGGCGAAGCGGAACCTGCAAAGGCGGGCTTCGACTGGCCCTCGATCATGCCTGGCGTTTTCGTTGCGTTTTCAGCGCTAGGCCTGTCCGTCGACACGACGCTGGTCGCCGCCAGTGGCGCCTTGCCGGGCGCCTTCGTCCTCGTCGCCCTTGTCGCTACCGCACTCTACCGGCCGCGCGCGCTGCCGCTGCTGCATGCCGCCGGCGTGGTGAGCGTGATGATCCATCTCGGCATCATTCCGCCCACCACCATCGGCTCCGACATAACCCAGGGGAATATCGGCTTTGACGGCATGCCGGTGGCGGCCGGAAATCCGTTGACGCTGCGCATCGGCATTGGCCTCGGCCTGGTCTTCATCGGCGCCGGCTTCTGGGCCGCACGCCGCTTCGCCGCCTCAGCACGGGTCCGCGCGGCATGCTGGGCGGCATGGGGCATCGCTGCGCCGCTGCTTATTCTGCTGACGCTGTGGCTTGCCTACGGCAATCTCGACCGCGACCTTGTCTACGCAGAGATAGCTGCCCTTCTGGTTGTTGTCTTCGCTGCCGGTGGCGAATGGATCGCGCGCGCCGAACAGCCGCCGCTCAAGGGCGACATCGCCGTCTCCTTCGCGCTTTGCGGCTCGGCTCTGGCCGGCCTGCTGATGCTGCACATGGCCTTCGGATCCGGCTGGACGACCATTCTTGCCGGCGTTGCCGCCATCGTGCCGGCGCTGGCGACGCGGTGGCGCAGCTATCCGGTGCTTGGCTGGATTTCGGTCGGCGCGGTCGTTGCCGTGCTGGGCCGCGTCGCCTTCGATCCGACCATCGTCGGCGCCGAGTTCCTGACGACGACGCGGGTGTTCAACTGGCTGCTGCCGGGATACGGCGTACCGGCGCTAGCCTTCGGCTTTGCCGCCTGGCAACTCGCGCGTACCACCCCCGCACTACCAACAGCTGGTAATGGCCGGCCGCGCCTAGCGATGGAGGCGGGTGCAGCCCTGTTTGCGCTGCTCACCGTCGCCATGCTGGTGCGCCACGCCATGCATGGCGGCGTCATCGACACCGGTCCGGTGACGCTCGCCGAACAGGCGATCTATACGCTGATCGCCATCGGCGCCGGCGCGATACTGGTGGCCATCGACATGCGCTCGCCAAGCTCTGTGCTGCGCTACGGCTCGATGGCTGCCGGCGTGCTCTCGGTCGCCTTCATCGTCCTCCAGCATTTCCTGGTGCTCAATCCGCTGTTCACCGACGAATCGACCGGCCAGATCCCGGTGTTCAACCTCTTGTTCCTGGCTTATCTCCTGCCGGCCATCGCTGTCGGCGGGCTGGCGCTCTATGCCAGGGACAAGCGGCCGCCATGGTATGCGCAGATGCTGGCGGTGGTGGCGGCATTGCTTGTCTTCGCCTACGCCACACTGTCGGTCAGGCGCGTGTTCAAGGGCGAGTTCATCGGCCTGTGGAGCGGCCTCGGCCAGCTCGAGACCTACACCTATTCGGCGCTCTGGCTGGTCATTGGCGTCGTGCTGCTCACCGCCGGCGTCTGGCTGAAGTCGCAGGTGCTGCGCATCGCCTCGGCGGCGCTGATCGCGATTGCCGTGGTAAAAGTCTTCCTGTTCGACATGTCGGAACTGGAAGGCGTGCTCAGGGCGCTGTCCTTCATCGGTCTTGGCGCCGTGCTGATCGGCATCGGCCTGTTCTACCAGCGGCTGCTGACGCGGGCGGCGAGGGAGGCCAACGCTGCAACTTGAAGTGATATACGAGATGGAATATATCAATATCCAACGGAGGATATTCGATGCCGCTCTATATCCGCGACGACGAAGTGGATGCGCTGGCCAGCAGATTGCAACGCGAGACGAACGCTCCGAGCAAAACGGAGGCGGTGCGGGTCGCGCTCGTGCACGAACTTGAGCGCAATCGGGCGAAGGTGCCGCTGCGCGATCGGATCGCCAGTCTTCAGGACAGGGCCAGGAAGCTTGGCCTGCCCAATCCCGATTTCGATATGAAGAAGTTCACCGACGAGATGTGGGAAGACTGATGTTTGTCGACGCGTCGGTGATCGTCGCCATTCTCAACCAGGAACCTGGGTGGGAGGAATTGCTGAAGCAGCTATCCGGTTTTTCCGGGCAGGTCTGGGTTTCTCCGTTGGTTCACTTCGAAGCAACACAGGCATTGGCAAGGGCCGGCGCCGGCCCGCGCAGACCCAGCGCTGAAGCCCTTCTCCATGCCCGCGATCTGATCGATGAGTTCATTGTGGAGATCATGGGAGAGAGTCTGGCCATTGACGACAACATCGGCTCTCGGGCCATTGACGCGAGTGCCCGTTACGGCAAAGCCGTTGGCCACAAGGCGGATCTGAATCTCGGGGACTGTTTTGCTTACGCCTGCGCGAAAAGCCGCGATCTTCCACTGCTATACAAAGGCCATGATTTTGCACAGACCGATTTAGGATAATTCGGCCCTTTTGTTGATTGCGGGGAATAATTTAGCCGATCAACTCGTTATCTCACTGCTTGGGTGACCGGGGCGGCAGACCGCTTCGCGCTGGCCGCTTGCGCCGCGCCGGGAAGGCGCGTTCAATCGGGTTAAACAAGGGCGACCTCAGAACCAGCGGTCATGGACGAAAAGAAGGCAGCAATCCTTGGCGAAATACCGCGCCTGCGCCGCTACGCACGCTCGCTTCTGCGCGACCGCGAATCCGCTGACGATCTCGTCCAGGATTGCCTCGAACGAGCGCTCTTGCGGCTTGAAAGCTGGCAGACGGGAGAAAGCCCCCGGAGGTGGCTGTTTACGATCATGCATCATTTGTTCATCGATCAGATGCGCAAGGTGAACCGGCGCGGTGAGGCGGCGATCCTGCCGCTTGACGCAAACGAGGCGCAGGCAGTCCCCGCCGAGCAGGCCGAGAACGCCGCCTCGCGCGAGATCATCGACGCATTGCAGGCGATCAGCCCCGACCGCCGCGCCGCTCTAGTCATGGTCGCCATCGAAGGATTCTCCTATGCCGAAGCCGCCAACATTCTCGGCGTGCCCGCCGGCACGCTGATGTCGCGCATAGCGCGCGGACGCGAGGAGCTGCGCAGCCTGCTCGATGACACGGCGCGCCGCCGCTCGATAAGGATCGTCGAGAAATGACCCGCCGCGATTTTTCCGAACGCGATATCCACATGGCTCTCGACGGCGAGCTGCCGGGCGACGAGCGCGCCGCCTACGACGCCTGGATCGACGCCAATCCCGAAATGAAGGCGAAAAGCGCCCGCTACACCGCCGACCGCGCCGCGTTGCGCGCCGCCTTTGCCGGTGTGCTCGACGAGCCCGTGCCGGTGCTGTTCAAGCAGATCGTTAGCGGTGAAGGCGCGACCAAGGCGGCGGCGCGGCAGTCGCGCTGGTGGCTTGCGGCCGCGGCGGCCGCAGTGCTCGTCATCGGCGGTCTTGGCGGCTATTTTGCCGGCATCGACGGCATCGGCAGGGAAGATGGCGCCGATGACCAACTGGCCGAAGAGGCGATCGCCGCCCATGTCATCTATGCCGCCGAACAGCGCCATGCGGTGGAAGTGCCGGCAAGCGACAAGGATCACCTGCAGACCTGGCTGTCCAACCGCGTCGGCCTGAAACTGGTGGCGCCGGATCTGGTGGCGGAAGGCTTCCAGCTGGTTGGCGGCCGGCTGCTGCCGGCCGGCCAGGGCAAGGCAGCGATGCTGCTTTACGAGGACGCCAAGGGTCAGCGCATCTCCTTGTTCGTTACCGCTGATTCCTCAGCCAAGTCCAAGGGCACCTACATGGCCGAGGCCGACGGCCCCGAGGCGGTCTACTGGCTGGACAAGGGCTATGCCTGCGCCGTCGTCGGCTCGCTGCCGCGCGAGCAACTGGCTGCGGTCGCCAAGCGGGCCTACGGTCAGCTTCTGGCTGGTATCGCCAGTTAAGCGCATTCCGTTTCGGGAATGCGCCGGGGTAGAAAGTGTCACAATTCGGCCCTATTCGAAGTGCGATAGCGCTTGATGGATATCGGCGTTTCGGCTGATGTTTGCGACGTTTTTGACCGCGGCCTTTTCCTCCACCCAATCGAGGTTTTCCAAACCCGCATGCCTGCCGAGATTCGCAAGGCCCGCGCGTCCGACGTCGATGACCTCGCCGCCATCGAGAAGGCGGTCTTTTCCAGTGACCGCATTTCCCGGCGCTCCTTCCGCCTGTTGATCGAACGCGAGACAGCCGAGATGCTGGTCGCCGAAAGCGATGGTCGTGTCGCCGGCTACGCCATCGTGCTGTTTCGCAAGGGCAGCGGCGTCGCCCGGCTCTATTCGCTTGCCACCAGCCCGTTTTTCAGGGGCCGCGGCATTGGCCGCATGCTGCTTGCAGCGGCCGAAGAAGCTGCCTTCGAGCACGACCGCATGATGTTGCGTCTCGAAGTGCGCGAGGACAATCTTCGCGCCATCGGCATCTATGAGCAGAGCGGCTACCGCAAGATCGGTCGCGAGCCTCACTATTACGAGGATGGCGCCACCGCGCTGCGCTACGAAAAGACCTTGCGCGGCGATATTCCGGTCGCCACCAAAGTCCCGTTCTACCAGCAGACCTGCGAGTTCACCTGCGGTCCATGCTGCCTGATGATGGCGATGGCCAATTTCGATTCGGGCTTCGTGCCCGATCCGGTCATGGAAATCCGCCTATGGCGCGAGGCAACGACCGTGTTCATGATGTCCGGCCCCGGCGGCTGCGAGCCCTTCGGCCTTGCGGTTTCCGGCTACGAAAGCGGGCTTGCGGCGGAAATCTTCGTGTCCTTCTATGGCGCGCTGTTCTTGCAATCGGTGCGCAGCGACGACAAGCGCCGGGTGATGGAACTTGCCCAGGTGGACTTTCGCCGCCGCGCGGAACTATACGGCATCCCGGTGAATTACCGTCCGTTCACCATCGACGATATACGCGGCGCCCTGGCTCAGGGAAAACTGGTGCTGGTGCTGATCAGCGGCTTCCTGATGTTCGGCAAGAAGGTGCCGCATTGGGTGCTGGCTATCGGCGACGATGGCGACCACATCCTGATCCACGATCCCTGGGTCGAGGACGAAAGACAGGAGACCATCCTCGATGCCGCCAACATTCCCGTGCCGCACGGCATCTTCATGAACATGGCGCAATTCGGCCGCGACGGACTGCGTGCTGCCATCACTCTTGGGAAACGCTGATAACAATGACCTGGGTCATCCTCACCGGCCGTCAGAACGATCTCGACCCGGCGGCGACGCCGCACAAGATCATCACCAACCGTGACTATCTTGCGCATCCGGCGCTGTTTCGGGGCCAGCAGCCGAAGGTCATCAACCTGTCGAACAATTACGCCTACCAGAGCCGCGGCTATTATGCCTCTCTGCTCGCCGGTTCGCGCGGCCACAAGGTCATCCCGACGGTCGAGACGATGATCGACCTGTCCGAGCGCAAGCTCTACGAGCACGCGCTGCCGGAACTGGAGCTGGCGCTCAACAAGTGCCGCAAGGATCTCGGAGGCGTTTTCCCGCAAAAAATCTGCATCTTCTTCGGCATCGGACCGTCGAAGGTCTGGGACCGCTTCGCCAAGCTGTTGTTCGACTGGTTCCGCGCTCCGGCGCTTGAGGTTCACATCAAGGACAGCGCCGAATGGGCTTCGATCCGCAAGATCGGCTTCCTGCCGCTGGCCAGGATGGCCGAGGAGGAAGAAGCCTTATTCGTGCAGGCGCTCGAGAAGTACACCAACCGCGAGTGGCGCGACACCAAGGGCCGCACGCCGGCACGCTACACCTTCGCCACGCTGGTCGATCCGCATGAAGAACTGCCGCCGTCGGAGATTTCCTCGCTGCGTTACTGGGCCAAGATCGCCGAAAAGATGGGCGTCGAAATCGAGCCGATCACCAGGAGGGACCTGGCCAAGCTCGCCAATTACGACGCGCTGTTCATCCGCGAGACCACCTCGATCTCAAACCACACCTACCGCTTCGCGCGCCGCGCCCAGCAGGAAGGCATGCCGGTGATAGACGACCCGCTGTCGATGATCCGCTGCACCAACAAGGTCTATCTCAACGAACTGATGGCCTACAACAAGGTGCCGGTGCCGCCGACGGTGATGATAGCCGGCACCTCGGACCTCGAACTGGCGGCGCAGACGCTGGGCTTTCCGCTGGTGCTGAAGATCCCGGATTCATCGTTCTCGCGCGGCGTCAAGAAATGCGGCAACTTCGAAGAACTGAAGACGCTCGCCACCGAGTGGCTGGAGGATTCCGATCTCCTGATCGCGCAGAAATTCATCCCGACCGAATATGACTGGCGCGTCGGCGTGCTCGGCGGGCAGCCGCTGTTTGCCGTGCATTATCTGATGGCGAAAAAACACTGGCAGATCGTCAACCACAAGGCCAGCGGCAAGCCCGACCAGGGCGGCATCAAGACCTTCACGCTGAAAGAGACGCCGCCGCATGTCGTCGACACCGCGGTGAAGGCGGCGCGCTGCATCGGCGACGGGCTTTACGGCGTCGATCTCAAGGAAACCAAGGATGGCGTCTTCGTCATCGAGGTCAACGACAACCCGAACCTCGACCATGGCTGGGAGGATTCCGGCGAAAAGGACGAAGTCTGGGTGCGGCTGACGCAATGGTTCCTGGAGCGGCTGGACCGTCCCGGGCGTTAGTTTGCCGTCCCGGGCGGCAATTCAACCGAGGGGGAAAAATGCAGTTCATCGTCATCGAGGATTTCACCGGCTGCGACCGCAAGGAGATCTACCGCCGTTTCGGCGAGCGCGGCAGATTGAAGCCGGACGCGCTTGTCGTGCACCACTCCTGGATCGCGGCTGATATGAGCCGCTGCTTCCTGCTGGTCGAGGCCGATGACGTCACGCTGCTGCAGCGCTGGGTCATCGAATGGTCTGACCTGGTGGAGTTCGAGATCATTCCCGTGGCGACGAACAAGGACATGGTCGCCGCACTGGCCGGCCATCTCTGAGCAGCTCGGGCCATCAGCCGAGCACCGGCGAACCCACCGACCGCCGGCATTCCTCAATCAGCCAATTGCGAAACGCCGCCACCAGGTCGCGCCTTGCACTGCGTTCGGGGATCGTCAGGCAATATGGCTGACGCAGCGCGATCGATAGGGCATTAGCCCGGACCAAACGGCCCTCTTCCAGCGCCCCGGCGCAATAAATGCCTTGCGCCAGCGCCGCGCCCAGCCCTGAAATGGCAAGGTCGAGCGCTGCCCGCGACGAGTTCGCCGACAGTCCGCGCTGCACTGCGCGGCCGGGCTCTATGCCCGCCGCCTCGAACCAGGTGCGCCAAGACGGAAACGACGCGCCGGTCGGTCCCCAGTCGGTGTGAATCAGTGGCAGGCCGGCGAGGCTGTCGGTTTTGGCGGTGAGTTCTGGCGCGCAGACGGGGTAGACGGCGTCCCTGACGATCTCCTCGCTCGGGTGTTCACGATAGTGCGGGCCGAAGGACAGCCGGATGTCGATCAGTTCGCGGTCGAACGGCACCGGATCGTCATCGCCGCGCAGGGATATGTCGACGGCGCCGTGGCTGGCGACAAAGCCGGCGAGGCGTTCGGAAAGCCAGCCCATCGCCATGGACGGCGGCACCGATACGACAAGCCGCGGGCGGAAGGCATCGCTGCCACGCGCGATGCTGCCGATCTCCCGAAAAGCCAGGGTCAGCCGGGGCAGCATCTCGACGCCGGCTTCCGTCAGCACCACGCGGCGGTTGACGCGATGGAACAGTTTTCGACCCATCTGCTCCTCGACGGTGCGAATGAGCTGGCTGACCGCAGCCGCCGAGATCGAGAGCTCATCCGCCGCTGCGGCGAAACTCCCCGAGCGCGCCGCCGCCTCGAAGGCTTGAAGTCCTCTCAGGGAAGGAAGCGCGGTCATTGGGTGATCCGATAGGTAAGGTCAGCTTATCTGTGTCGCAGAAATCCTCGTCTTTCGAAAGCTTTCTTATTCGAGTAGCTTGGCGCCATGACCGTATCGGCCCAGTTTGAACCCAGAGACCATCGCGACGTCATCGCGTTCCTGACCAATGAGCAGCGCAGCCGCCTGACCGGCAAGTCGGACGGGCCGGGTCTGGTCCAACTCGCCTTCCATCTCGGCGCGATTGTGGCTATCGGCGGGCTGATTGCGGCCAAGGTGTCGTACTGGCCGCTGTTGATGTTGCCGCAAGGCATTCTTATCGTCTTCCTGTTCACGCTGCTGCATGAGACGGTGCACAGGACGGCGTTCGAGACGCAGTGGCTCAACGATGCCGCCGCAAGGGTCTGCAGCCTGGCGATCGCGCTGCCCGCCGACTGGTTTCGCTATTTCCACTTCGCCCATCACCGTTTCACCCAGGATCCAGAGACCGATCCGGAACTCGCCTTCCCGAAACCGGAGACGATGCGGCAATACATCGTCCACGTCTCGGGCCTGCCGGTGTGGTGGGGGCATTTGCAGACACTCTACACCAACGCGATTGGCGGCTGCCACGACAGCTACGTGCCGCCGAAAGGCCTGCCCAAGGTGCGCACTGAAGCCCGCGCCATGATCGCTTTCTATGTCGTGGTCGCCGCGCTAGCCCTGTGGTTCGAGGCAAGTGTACTGCTCTATGTCTGGATCGTGCCGGCGCTGCTCGGCCAGCCCTTCCTCAGGCTCTATCTGCTGGCCGAGCATGGCCGCTGCCCGCTTGTCGCCAACATGCTGGAAAACACCCGCACCACGCTGACCAACTGGCTGGTGCGCAAAGTCGCCTGGAACATGCCGTATCACGCCGAGCACCACGCCAATCCCGGCGTGCCCTTCCATCAGCTGCCGGCCTTCCACCAGCTGATCGAGCGCCATCTCAAAGTCGTCGAACCCGGCTATGTCAGCTTCCACGAGAAATACGTCGAGACCTTGCGCTGAGGCGCTCGGCCGTCAGCGTAGTGTCTGCTCAACGAGCGTGACGAAATAGCGGAGTACGGTGGGGACGATGGCGTCGTTGAAGACATAGCGATCGCCGTGCAGCCCTTCGCCCAGTCTGACCGCTCCTGCGCCGACCCAGGCATAGCAGCCGCCGGCTTCGCGGACCATGTAGGCAAAATCCTCGCAGCCGAGGCTCGGGTTGAATGCGGTCTCGACCTGCTCGCGGCCGGCAACCGCGGTTGCCGCCTGGACGGCCCGGTCAGTGGCAGCCGACGTGTTGACCAGCGGCGGGTAGCCTTTCTTGTAGGCGAGCTTGGCGGTGAGTGCATGCGCCGAGGCAATGCCTTGCGCGATGTCGCCGATCAGCCTTTCGCAATGGTCCGACAAAGTTGGCTCGAAGAAGCGGCAGGTTCCCTGCAGCCAGACCTTGCCCGGCACGATGTTGCCGACATTGCCGCCATGGATCTGGGTGATCGAAACGACCAGCGCCATTTGCGGGTCGACCGAACGGCTGACGATGCGCTGCACGGCTTGAACGAAGGCGCCGGCCGCGAGCACGGGATCGTCGCCTAGCTGCGGCATGGCGGCATGCGCGCCGGTCCCCTCAAAGTTCAGTTCGAAAGTGTCGACGGCCGCCATCATCGACCCGGCACGGGCCGCGATCTTTCCGAGCGGCAGCCCCGGCCAGTTGTGGACGGCGTAGACGGCTTCCACGGGGAAGCGCTCGAACAGTCCGTCCTCGATCATCCGCATGGCGCCGCCTTCATTTTCTTCCGCCGGCTGGAAGATGAAACAGACGGTGCCGTCGAAGGCTCTGTTGTCGGCGAGCAGCTTGGCGGCGCCGAGCAGCATCGCGATGTGCCCGTCGTGGCCGCAGGCATGCATCACGCCGTCTTTCTTCGACGCATATGGCAATCCTGTCTTCTCCAGCACGGGCAAGGCATCGAGTTCAGCCCGAAGCCCGATGGCGCGCACGCCTGGTCGTCCTCTGAGGACGCCAACCACGCCGGTGCCGCCTTTGCCTTCATGAACCTCGTCGAGCCCGAAGGTGCGCAGCTTGTCGGCGACGAAGCGCGCGGTCTCATACTCTTGGAAACCGAGTTCGGGGTTGGCGTGGATGTGACGCCGCCATTCCACCACCTGCGGGGTGAGGGCGGCGATGGGGTCGTTGTGCAGCATTGCGCTCTCCTTGCCGGCTATCGTAAATTCGGCCTTGTCGATGCCAGCACGTAAAGGATTTGCGCCGGCAGCGTCTTGAACAGGATTGACCGTGTCTGGAATTCAACAGCCTCAGGAGACGACGCAGTTCTGGCGTCATCCGCGCTTTCGCGATCTTGGCATGCTCAAGGCGCGCTTCACGCGGCATCGCTACCAGCTGCACACGCACCCGACCTATGTCGTCGCCCTGATCACGCAAGGGTGCGAGCGGGTCCGCATCGGCAACGAGACTGTCCTCGCGCGGTCGGGCACGGTTCTGCTCGTCAATCCGGAGATATGGCATGACGGCGAGGCGGGTGCCGACCAGGGTTGGGCTTACCGCACCTTCTATCCGTCGGCCTCGCTCATGGGTGCGATCGCGGACGAACTCGGGCAGGATCGCCCGCCGTTGTTTTCGCAAGCGATCGTCGATGATGCCGATCTCGTCCAGGCAGTAGGCGTCGCGCACTTGGCTTCGACATCGGGTGATGCCACGAGCGCCGAAACATCCATGCTGATCGCCTTGCGCAAGCTCATCCTGCGCCATGGCGATTGGGGCGGCCGGCGGCGCGAGGCGGTCGAAAGCTTCGGATCGAAAAGCCGGCTCCGGGTCTATGAACAGGTCATCGAAGACCATCTGAACTCGGACCTCGATTTGCAGCGGCTCGCTGAAGCCGCAGGCGTGACGCGCTTTCAAGTTATCCGCGATTTCAGGAAAGTGCTGGGTCTCACCCCTGCTGCCTTCATCCGTGACCGCAGGCTGCGCCGTGCCGATCTGCTGATCCGGCAAGGTTCAGATCTCGCCGGTGCCGCCTTTGCGGCCGGCTTCTCCGACCAAAGCCATCTCTCGCGCACCTTCCGCGCCGCGCATGGAATGACGCCGGGGATGTTCAGGCGCGCCGGGACGCTGCCCTCGTCTTGAGAAGTCGAGCCATGTCGGCGGCCTTTGACGGCATGCCGATCAGAAAGCCCTGCACCTCGACGCAGCCAGCCTTGCGCAATACGTCGAGCTGCGCTTCGGTCTCGACGCCTTCGGCGGTGACGGTGATGCCAAGTTCGGCACCAAGCCCGATGATCGTGCGCACGATCGCCGCCGTGTCCTTGTTGTCGATATCGTGGATGAAGGAGCGGTCGATCTTGATCTTGTCGACGGGAAAACGCCTGAGATAGCCGAGCGACGAATAGCCGGTGCCGAAATCGTCGAGCGCGATGCGGATACCGAGTTCGCGCAGCTGCCTCAGCGTCTTCAGCACCGTCTCGCTCTCATCCATCAGCACGGTCTCGGTGATTTCCAGTTCGAGCCGGCTGGCCGGCACGCCGGAAACGGCCAGCGCCGAAATCACGCTGCGGGCAAAGTCGGCGCTTCTGATCTGCACTGCCGAGACATTGACGGCGATGCGCATTCCAGGCGGCCAGCCGGCGGCCACGCTGCAGGCCTGTTTCAGCGCCCATTCGCCCAGCGGAACGATCAGCCCGCTGTCTTCGGCGGCTGCGATGAAATCGTCGGGCGCCACCAGGCCGCGCGTCGGTGAATTCCACCGCATCAACGCTTCGGCGCCGACGATCTTGCCCGACGCGACGTTGGTGATCGGCTGGAACTCCAGCACGAACTCCCGCCGCTTCAGTGCCGTCTCGAGATCGGTTTCGAGCGCCAGGCGCGCCCGCACCAAGGCATCCATGCCGGGCTCGAAAAAGCGGTAAACGTTGCGGCCTTCGCTCTTGCCGCTGTAAAGCGCCATGTCGGCGTTCTTCAAAAGCGTGTCGGCGTCCTTGCCGTCACCGGGATACAGCGCGATGCCAAGGCTGATGCCGACATGCATCTCGCGGCCCTTGTCGCGAAACGGCTGGCTGACGACAGCGACGATGCGTTTTGCCAGTTGTTCCGCATCGGTGGAGCCTTTGGGATTGAACTGCAGGATGGCGAACTCGTCGCCACCGAGGCGGGCGACCATATCGGTGTCGCTGCGCAGGCTGTGCCGCAACCGCTCCGCCACGCATTTCAGCAGCCAGTCACCGGCCGGGTGTCCCCAGGTGTCGTTGACGGCCTTGAAGCGATCGAGGTCGAGCGAGAAGATCGCCAACGGTGTATCGCCGGCCATCGCCTGGTCGAGCCGTTCGCGAAACATCGATCGGTTGGGCAGGTCGGTCAGCGTGTCGTAATGGGCAAGGTGGCTCATGCGCTCTTCGGCGCGCCGGCGCTCGGTGATGTCTTCGAAGGTCGCCACCCAGCCGCCACCGGCAAGCGGCCGGCGCGCAACCAGCAGCGTTCGGCCATCGGCAAGGCTGCGGTCTGTCGAACGCTCCTCACCGGCCTGCAGGCTGGCTCTGGTGTTGGCGATCTCGCCGTCGATGTCCATCGACGGATAGATGCGCAGTCGCACCATCTGTTCGAGCAGGGCGCGCTGGCTCATGCCGAGCGGGAAGTCGTCAGGCGTGACCTTGTAGAGGTCGAGGAAGCGCTGGTTGCGCACGATCAGCGTGCCTTCGGCGTCGTACATCAACAGGCCTTGCGACATGTTGGCGAGCGCCGCATCGAAGCGGCGGTGCTGCTCCTTCAGTTCCTGCTCGGCCCGCCTTTGCTCCGTAATGTCCTCATAGATCGACACCCAGCCGCCTGAGGCCAGCGGCCGGTGCGTGATGGAAACGATGCGTCCGTCCGACAGTATTTCCTCGTAGGTCGAGGCTTGCGCGCGCTCGATATAGGGCTTGCGGATGGCATACAGGTCTTCGGCGCTCTGTGAGGCGACACCGATGTCGACGCTGTGCTTTAGAATGTCCAGGAACGCGATGCCGGGCCGCACGATCTTCGCGTCGAGGGAGAAGATGCTGATATAGTTGCCGTTGCAGATGATCATCCGCTCGTCGGCGTCGAACATGCACAGCCCATGCGACATATTCTCGACGGCCGCGGAAAAGCGCTCGTTCTGGTGGCGCAGTTCGTCGGCGATCTGCCGTGGCGCGGCGACGCCTCCGGCTCCCCGTCTGCGGACGGGCGAACCACCCTTGACGTGCGCAACGGACATGAGGCGTGCCTGCTGACCGTGATCGAAACCCGGTACTGTGGTTACCGCTGGTTAATTTAGCGTATGTTCACTGCGCCGAATGCACGGCAACCGTTGCCTGGCGTTGCTTTTCAAGCGTTGCGTAGCGTTTGAGGAAGGCAGCTTGCGCCGAGGTCACCGAGTGCGGCTTAAAGTCGAAGCGGTCGGCATTGAACCCGCGCGGCCGGCCGAAGAACTCGGTTGCTTCCGCGGTCGAGAAACCGGCAAGCAGCGTCGCCTCGTAATAGGCGGCGATCTGGTCGGCGCGCTTGATCTCCTTGCGCAAGCCGACGCCGAGTTCGGGCGGCAGCGAAAAGCGCTGATGGATGGCGCGCTGGAGACGCAGCTCGCACTCCTTGTAGGAGCCGCCCATTACCGATTTGAACGGCGAGATCATGTCGCCGATGACATATTCCGGCGCGTCATGCAGCAGTGCTGCCAGCCGCGCATTGGCCGAGGCGTCCGGCTGCAACTCGCTGAACAGCGCCTCGACCAGCAGCGAATGCTGGGCGACCGAAAAGGCGTGATCGCCGCGGGTCTGCCCGTTCCAGCGGGCGACGCGGGCAAGCCCGTGGGCGATGTCGGAGATTTCGATGTCGAGCGGCGAGGGATCTAGCAGGTCGAGCCGCCGTCCCGACAGCATGCGCTGCCACGCGCGCGGTGGCGCTCCGACGCGATCGGCAGCCATCAGGCGTCCTCCGCGCCGATGGCTTCCCTGGGAAAGCTGAACTGCGCCCAGGCCGGGATGGCGAGCGAGACGGTGACATCACCGGCCAGTACCGGCTGGCCAGCGTCGAGCGCCGCCTTGACCCGGTCGATGCGGGCAATGGCGAGTCCGACCGTGCCCGCGCTGGAACCGAGCGTGCCGACCGGCCGCCCCGCAACCGTCAGCTCCGAGCCCGGCGCAGGCAAGGCATGGTCGGCCGAAACGATCAGCACGCGGCGCCTGGCGGTGCCGCGATGCTGCATGCGCGAGACCACTTCCTGGCCGACATAGCAGCCTTTCTTGAAGCCGACGCCGCCGGTCTCGTCGAGCAGCACGTCGTGAGGGAAGGCATCGCCGAGCTGATAATCGGAACCGCTTTCGGCAATGCCTTTGGCGATGCGGAGCGCCTTCCACGCAGCCGGGTCGCCACCTGCGGATGCGCCGCCATAGGAACGGCTCACAACCACATCGCGGAAGCGGACATCGGCAAGTGTCGTTGAATCAGAAGGTGAGGCGCTTGAATCATCGCCCCACGCAACCGTCACAAGCACTTGATCCTGCCTAGCAATCTCGGCCTTGGCGCGCAGCTTGTAAAGCATCAGCCGGCGCAGGAAGTCGTCTGCGACGTCGGCACGGCAATCCAGCCGGAATCCGTCCTCGCCGCTACGCGAGATCAGGAAATCAAACAGGATCTTGCCTTGCGGCGAAAGCAGCGCACCGGGTTTTGCCGCACCGGCGCCCAGCGTGTCGAGGTCGGTGGTGAGGATGTTCTGCAAAAAATGCTCGGCATCCGGGCCTGACACAGAAATGAGAGCGCGGTCTTTGAGCAGGGCAAAAGGCATGGGCGGCAAAGAACCTGATCTTGCAAAACGGTCGGCCTTTACGTAAGCCGACGATACTCCCCCCGCAAGAGACCGAACGCCCATGGCCACCACCTACGACCTCATCCTGACAGGCGGCACGGTGGTCAACCATGATGGCGAGGGCGCGCGCGATGTCGGCGTCAAGGGTGGTCGCATCGTCGCAATGGGCGATCTTCGCCAAGCTTCGGCCGGCAAAGCGATCGACTGTCGCGGGCTGCACGTCCTGCCCGGCGTCGTTGACAGCCAGGTGCATTTTCGCGAGCCGGGGCTGGAGCACAAGGAAGATCTCGAGAGTGGATCGCGCGCCGCTGTTCTGGGCGGGGTCACCGCCGTCTTCGAAATGCCCAACACCAATCCGCTGACCACCAGCGAGGCGGCGCTTGCCGACAAGGTGCGCCGCGCCACCAGCCGGATGCATTGCGACTTCGCCTTCTGGGTTGGCGGCACACGCGAGAATGCCAATGATGTCGGTGAGCTCGAGCGGCTGCCGGGTGCTGCCGGGATAAAGGTGTTCATGGGCTCGTCCACCGGCGACCTGCTGGTCGAGGACGACGAGGGTGTCGCATCGATCCTGCGCAACACCCGCCGCCGAGCCGCCTTTCACTCGGAGGACGAGTTCCGGCTGCGCGAGCGCCTCGGCTTGCGCGTCGAGGGCGACCCGTCCTCACACCCCGTCTGGCGCGACGAGATCGCGGCCTTGCGCTGCACCGAGCGGCTGGTGCGCATCGCGCGCAGCACCCGCGCCCGCATCCATGTCCTGCACATCTCCACTGCCGAAGAAATCGTGTTCCTCGAACAGCACAAGGATGTCGCCACCTGCGAGGCGACGCCGCACCATTTGACGCTCACCGCCGACGACTATGCGCGGCTGGGCACGCTGATCCAGATGAATCCGCCGGTTCGCGCGGCCCGCCATCGCGACGGCGTCTGGCACGGCATTGCGCAAGGCATTGTCGATGTGCTCGGCTCCGACCACGCCCCCCACACGCTGGCCGAAAAGGCAAAGCCCTATCCGGCCTCACCGTCTGGCATGACCGGGGTGCAGACGCTGGTGCCGATCATGCTCGACCACGTCAATTCAGGCCGGCTGACCCTGCAGCGCTTCGTCGACCTCTCCAGCCATGGCCCACAGCGCATCTTCGGCATGGCCCGGAAAGGCCGCATCGCCGCAGGCTATGACGCCGATTTCACCATTGTCGACCTCCAGCGGCGCGAGACCATCACCAATGCGCAAGCCGGCTCCAAGGCCGGCTGGACGCCCTATGACGGCAAGGAAGTCACCGGCTGGCCGATCGGCACCATTGTGCGCGGTCGTCGCGTGATGTGGGAAGGCGAGATCGTCACGCCCGGGCAGGGCAGGCCGGTAGAGTTTTCCGAGGCGCTGCCGGCTTAGCGGTTTCTTGCTGCGTTGGATTTTTTAAGCGCTATCCACTACGTTAAGGGCATTATGAACGCAGATATCGCGCCCATGATTGTCCCTGCGGAGTTTCCGGAGCTCCAGGCGCTCGCCTGGAACCGCGATGCGGCACGCCCGATTCCGGCCGAAGAGGCATTTGCGCTGTATGAGCGTAATTGGCGGTTTGTCGATCAAAAGCGTCTTACTGTGCGTGAGAAGATGCTTATCCAAAGTTTGGCAGACAAATTCGGTCACGGCGTGCTCTTGACCGCCGGCTGATTTCCCTCACCTGATCGTTCCTCGCAGCCGGAATATCAACAGGACACACCGCGAGCGTCATGATGGAATTCAAGAGGCCCGAGCACCAGATCATTGCCGAAGCGCTCGGATTGATGGATCGCCATTTCCTGACCGCAAACCAGTGCTGGTTCGGCGGTGGCACTGCGATCGTTATGAAATTCGGGGAATATCGCCGCTCATTGGATGTGGACTTCCTGTGTGCCGACAGTGATGGCTATCGCGAATTGCGGACCTCCGCAGCCGAACGTGGCGTCAGAGCATTCTTTCCTGAGCCGGTCGAGGCTGTTCGGGACTTCCAGATCGATCAATATGGCTTGCGGACGATCGTGCGGTTGAAAGGCCAAACGATCAAGTTTGAAGTCATCCGCGAAGGCCGCATAAAACTGCGAGGCCATTTCGACGACGATCTGAATGTATCCGCCCTGGTCCCGGCGGATATGTTTGCCGAGAAGTTGCTGGCGAACGCGGATCGATGTCAGGACCGTGCAATTGCATATCGCGATGCCATCGATCTTGGAGTGCTGGTTGGCATCTATAAGGAAATCCCGAGCGACGCTGTTGGCAAGGCGAAGGCGGCCTATGGCGTGGATATCGAGCGCAAGGTGGCTTGGGTGGTAAACAGGCTGCGGGACAAGGAAGAATTGCGGCATGCCGCCGAGGTGCTGCAAATGGATCCCAACGCGGCGGTCGAAGCGATTTCGGCCCTTCGAAATGAAGGTATCCGCATATGGCCTGACACAGGCCTCGAGCTTTCTAGCCCTAGCCAGTAGCCATCCCAGGGGAATCGCCGTTCAATCCCCGGCGACGAAGAATGTCCACTGCCCGGCCGGCGTGATGCCGACGCGGTAGAAGATGTAGGCGCCGAACTGCTTCATGTCGTCATAGTCGCCGGCGGTGACGATCTTGAACAGTTCGACCCGCTGCCTGGCGTTGAGCTTGTCAAGCGGCAGGGCGAAGAAATACGGCCAGACATAGAGTTCCTGCGGTGTGCCGACGTCTACATGGACATAGCCGGCATTGAGCACCTCTTCCAGGATAGCGAGGATTTCCTGACCTTCCTTGTCGCCCGATAGCCCTTTCAGAAACGCGATCGGGTCGCCCTCGATTTCGCCCAGCGACAATTGGGTCATGGTGTCGCCCTTGCCGATCAGCGGCCGCAGCTTCTCGATGTCGCCGCTGACGCAGGCCTCGACCATCAGATCGCGCATGCGCCTGACGGGCTCCGGCAATTTGGAAAGGTCGTAGACGACTTCGGGCACCGGCGCTTCTGGATCGGCACGCGGGTTGGCCACGCCGCCATCGTTGGCGGGGGCCTCCGGTTGGCTTTGTCCGGGCTCCGTGGGCGATTTCGGCTGGCTGGCCGCCGGTGGCGCCGTGCCGGGCAGATCGGGCATTGGCACTGAATTTTCAGACGGCGCCGTCTCACCATTGGCTGGTGGCCCGGCAGGAACTGGAAGCTCCTCGCGCTTGATCTCGCTCAACGCGTAGGCAGGGTTGCTGGTCAGGACAAACGCCAGCGGACCCGCGGCGCAGGAAGCGGCAAGCCAGATGCTGAGGGCCACGCCGCGAGGCCGGCCTGACATCGAAAAATTCACCGCTTGCCTCTCCTCGGGCCTAGGCTCTTCAGGCATGATGCCCAAACGGCGCGCCGTCGTCAAAGAACCGGTAAGCTGGCGATGCACCCTCTGAGACGCGCGCCGCCTAGTGCCGAAACCGCTCCGGCTCGAAGGCGCCGGCGATCACCTTTTCACGCATGCGGTCGAGCAGGGCAAGGGCCGAGGTCTCGCCATTGGCTCGCAGCATCTCGCCGAACGCGGTTTCAAGCGCTGCCTCGGCGATGATTTCAGGTTCTATGCCGGCCGACAGACCTTCCGCCCAGGCCTCGCTATGGCTTTCCACCGCGGTCAGGCGCTTTTCTTCCCTGACAAGCGCGTCGATGTCGTTGACGCCATGTTCCATTTGCGATGTCCACCTTTTCAAGCGGCGGTCCGACGGGTCGGATCCGGCTTGGGCTGCCCCTATCTCACGCAGGCTAAGTAAGTATCTGTAAATACGACATTTTTTTGATCGTCTTTACAAACTTCGTCGCCTGCGTTCGGTCCGATTCAAACTTAGCCGATTAGACCGGTGAGCGGGATGAAAACCTTCAGTTTGAGTTAATTCCGCATTCGCGCGCTAACGTTTCGTTAATACTGTTGCGCAAGTGCAACACCAAGATTGCATCAACGTGCCGTGGATACAAGGCGGGTGCTCGAAAAGGCGTTGGCTAAACGCCGTCTGGCGCTCGTCAGTTGCCGTAACGCGAGGCGATGTCGCGCGACAGCGTCTCGCCTTCCTTCATGTAGCGGCTGATGGCTTCGGTCGCTGACGGCGTGCATTGGGTATAGGTGCCGCCGAAGGAACGGTAACCGCGGTTGAAGCTGGCGATGAAGCGGGCACGCCGCTCCGGATCGGGATTTTCCGAATCGATCAGCTTTTCCATCTCGGTGCGCCACTGGTCGCCCTTTTCGCCGCACAGATTGCGCAGGAAATGCAGCGACCCCAGCACCTCGGCCAGTCGCATCAGCCCGGGCTCGAACGGCGACTCGGCGGCCAGCGCCGGCTGCACGGCAAAAGCCGTGGCGGCGGCGATGCATGCGGCAAGGAACAGCGAGGTGCGGGTCATAAGTCTATCTGACGAAACATTTTGTCGCCTGCAAGGCGATTCTCGGAGCGGCAGATATCGGCCTGCTTCAGGCCAAAAGCTCTTCAGCCACCTCCATGACGTCACCCGCGAGCGGCAGCGTCGCCATTTCATCAAGACTATAGAAGGCGGCGGTCTCGGCATCGTCGCTGGCCGTCGCTTCGCCGCCGGCATAAACGGCGCCGAACACGGTCAGCAGATAGTCGACCGGGTGGTTCTCGCCGCTGCCGTCGATGTGGATGTCGCGAAGCGGACGATAGTCCTGCGCCCGCAGCCCGGTTTCCTCCAGCAATTCGCGCGACGCTGCTTCTTGCAGCGTCTCGCCGGGCTCGACCTTGCCGCCGGGAAAGGCATAAAGCCCCTGCGACGGCGGCCGCGCCCGTTTGACCAGCAGCACCGTCCTGCCGCGCACGACGGCGACCGAGACTGCGGGAAGTGTCTTGCGCTGCTCGTTCATCGATCTCGTTTTCGCCTATTTGAGGCCAGACCCTTGTGGACCGGCCGGCGGCATTGAGCTTTAGCGGTTGCGCAACGCCGGTTCCATCGCCACTTTCGCGATCGGATCATTTCATCGAGCTTGCCAATGTGCGGACGCTTTGCCCTGACGGCCAAGCCGGACCAGACCGCCGCCTTGCTCGGCCTGGCGGAGCTGGAGGATTTTCCGGCCCGCTACAACATCGCGCCGACGCAGCCGGTGCTAATGGCGCTGTCGGGACCGCCGCGCATGCCGGGCTCGAATTTCCCGGATCGCCAGGCGATGCTGGTGCGCTGGGGGCTGATCCCCACCTGGGTCAAGGACACCAGGGAATTTCCGCTGCTCATCAACGCGCGTTCGGAAGGCGCTATTGAAAAAGCCTCGTTCAAAGCCGCCATGCGCCATCGCCGTGCCTTGGTGCCGGCCTCCGGCTTCTATGAGTGGCAGCAATCCGGCAGCGGCAAGAAGGGCCAGCCCTACTGGATACGGCCGAGGCGTGGCGGGTCGATCGCCTTTGCCGGGCTGATTGAAACCTATTCCGAGCCGGGCGGTTCGGAAATGGACACCGGCGCCATTCTTACCGTCAACGCCAATGCCAGCATCGCCCATATCCATGACCGGATGCCGGTGGTGATCGCGCCTGAAGATTTTGACCGCTGGCTGGACTGCCGCACGCTCGAACCGCGCGATGTGGCCGACCTGCTCAAACCCGCGCTGCCCGATTTCTTCGAGGCAATTCCGGTCTCCGACCTCGTCAACAAGGTCGCCAACACCGGGCCGGAGATACAGGACATGGGCATCGTCGAGCCCGGCAAGGTCAGGCGCCAGAAGCCCGGCGCGGACGGCAGTCAGATGACGCTGTTTTAGAGCGCGTTCCCAAGAAGCCAGTCCGGCCTTCGGGAAGAACCTGCTCAATAGGAAGAGCTGTTGTTTCAGGCGCGCTATGGGGCCTCAGCCTTCCGTTCCGGCGCACGCCTTGTCGGCGGCGGCACGATGCCTGTTCAGGCAGCGCGGGGCGAAGTGATTTTCGGCGCCGGCTTTTTATTCTTCGCGGTATGGAGAAGGGCGGCGACGATCGCGGCCGGGCCGATCGCACGGTAGTGGTTGGCGAGCGCCGGTTGCTTGGCGCGGCTCGATTCCTGCTTGGTTCGTGACATCGATCTCTTCCCTGGTAACATTTCCGTGTCTGCGTTTGCCGGCCGAATCTGACCGAATCGTGACCTATGGTGGACTAGCCGGCGAATGTTTCATGACTGTGCCGACATGTTTAATAAAATCTTTCAGCGGCTCCTGACCTATGATCCAGCGACGCTTTTGCCGGAAGTTGCGACTTGACGGCAACACCGGCCAAGGCGATAAAGCCGCCGATGAAAACGTTTTCCGCCATTTGTGGCATTTGCATTATTGGCTAGCTTCGCGCTGGTCCGGACGTTTTCGCCTCATCTTTCCCCAGAGTGGACAAACGCCCCGGCCAGCAGGCTGGAGCCGATTTGTGCCTTGGCACAGGTTAGACTCCATCCAGAACTTAACGGGCCGGAAGGGCACGCATGTCTGACGCATCGAAGGGTCTCAGCCTCTACAACACGCTAACGCGGACGAAGGACGTGTTCCTCCCGATCGACCCGTCGAATGTGCGCATGTATGTCTGCGGCCCGACCGTCTACGACTTTGCCCACATCGGCAATGCGCGTCCGGCGATCGTCTTCGACGTGCTGTTCCGTTTGCTGCGTCACCTCTATGGCGAGGCTGGTGTCACGTATGTGCGCAACATCACGGATGTCGACGACAAGATAAACGCCCGCGCGCTGCGCGATTTCGGCGCCGAGATCGCGTCGGGAAGCCTGACGCTCAACGAGGCGATCCGCCGCGTCACCGAAAAAACCGCCGATCAGTACCACAAGGATGTCGCCGCACTCGGCTGCTTGCCGCCGACGGTCGAGCCACGCGCCACCGAGTTCGTCGCGCGCCGCGCCGACGGCAAGGTTGACATGATCACCCTTATCGAACGTTTGATCGAACGCGGCCACGCCTATGTCGCCGCCGGCGAAGTGCTGTTCGACACCGCCTCGATGCCGGATTATGGCGAGCTGTCGAAGCGCAATCTCGACGAACAGCAGGCCGGTGCGCGAATTGCCGTCGACGCTCACAAGAGGAGCCCGGGGGATTTCGTGCTGTGGAAATTGTCGTCACCGGAGGAGCCCGGCTGGGACAGCCCATGGGGCAGGGGCCGGCCCGGTTGGCATATCGAGTGCTCGGCCATGTCGGCCGCCTATCTCGGCGACGTCTTCGACATCCATGGCGGCGGCCTCGACCTGATCTTCCCGCACCATGAGAACGAGATCGCCCAGTCGCGTTGCGCCCACGGCACCGACGTCATGGCCAATGTCTGGATGCACAACGGCTTCCTGCAGGTCGAGGGCCAGAAAATGTCGAAGAGCGTCGGCAATTTCTACGCCATCGCCGAACTGCTGGAAACCGACACTTTCGGCGGCCGCAAATGGCCGGGCGAGGTGCTGCGGCTGGCGATGCTGATGACGCATTACCGCGAGCCGATCGATTTTTCCGTACGCAAGCTGGAAGAGGCCGAGAATACGCTGCGCAAATGGAAGCGCGCCGCCGATCTCTCCCCGTCGGCAGGGCAAGTTCCGGCGGAGGTTGTGGCGGCGCTGTCTGACGACCTCGCCACCTATGCCGCCTTCCAGCAGCTCACGCAGCTTGCCGGTGAGGCCGCGGAGGGCAACGAAGCGGCCGCATCGCTGAAGGCATCGCTGTTGTTCCTCGGCTTCGATATCGGCGCGGCCAAGGTCGACGAGGCAGCGATCGCCAAGGCGATCGCCAAGCGCTTGGAACTGATTGCAGCGAAAAACTGGGCCGAGGCCGACCGCATCCGCGACGAGCTTCTGGAGCAAGGCGTGCAGCTGAAGGACGGCAAGGATCCTGTCACCAACGAACGCGTGACGACGTGGGAGGTGAAGCGGTGAGGGTGGCGCGAGACACCGTTGTAAGATTGGCGAAGGCCGGAGCGACAGCCAATCTCCCCCCTTGCGGGGGAGATGTCCGGCAGGACAGAGGGGGGTTCGAAGGAACGCCAGCGTTCCTTCTTGCCCACTTTCATTTCGGCCACTTTCTGAGAACGCAATGGCTGCCGGTTGAGACGCTGGCGGGACAGCACCCCCCTCTGTCCTGCCGGACATCTCCCCCGCAAGGGGGGAGATCAGCCCTCGCCTTGGTTTTCGCTAATCGCCAGCGCGGAGTGGCCTGAGCATGGGTCACGACCTCGTTCCATCGCGT
>NZ_JAMYUO010000036.1:0-46281 GCF_040323125.1 Mesorhizobium sp. M0062 | reverse complement strand
CCCAGCGCCTCGTCCATCTCGGCCTCAAGCACCTCCTGCATCACCGCACGGAGCACTTCGTGCAATCCATCCGGGTTCGAAAGCAGAATGTCTTTGACGGCAGCGCTGGTCGATTTACCTTCTGTCTTGGTCATGGTGGCGTTCCTTCGCGGGAATCAGGTGACGTGAACAATCACCAGCCTGCCATGACCGCCCTCTCTCAGCGAATTTGCAGAACTCTCAGCACACTACCCCCTCCCAACAAGGTGGAGGGAGACTAGGTTGGCGCTGATTTCCGCAAAACCGTCTAAGTCGACTTAAAAAAGGGCTGGGCGTGCGGCAGCGTTCCCTCCGCCTTGTGAGGGTCCGAAGGACGGGCGAAACCCTGGCTCGCCCCGGCAAGTTAGAGTGGCGGTCCTCTTCGTAAAAGCTCATATGCGATAGCCCTTGCCCCGAGGCATTGGCATTGCCAGCTCTGTATGAAGCGCTCCTCCGCTCTCCCCACCAGCTTTGCGCCTTGACCCACCGAGGGCTCTCCCTGGAACCAAATCCAGCCTAAACTGTTCAAGTTGGTTACGACGCCGACGAGCCCTGCCGGTTGGGCAAGCGGCGATCCTGAGGAGCTCCCACCATGACCATCTCGTCCAGCTTTCGTTCGCTCGCGGTCGCGGCCATCGCCACCGTTGCCGTCGGTGCTGCCAGCGCTGCTCATGCCGATAGCGGTACGATCCGCTTTGCCGTCTACAAGGCAGCCTTCTTCGTCGGCGGCTCGGGCGGTGAGGGCACGCTGACCTTCCATGGCCGCTCCTATCCCATCACGATCGGCGGCGTTTCGGGCGGCTTCGCCTTCGGGGTTTCCAAGACCTATTTCCGGGGCACCGTGCGCCATATCCGCAGGGTGCGGGATGCGACCGGGGTTTATGGCGCGGCCGGCGGTGGCGGCGCGCTCGGCAAGGGGGCGCAGGTGATCGTCATGACCAATGACAAGGGCGCCCAGCTCGAGCTTACGGGCCGGCAGGTGGGGCTGCAGGTGAATGCGGATTTGAGCGGGTTGGCGATTTCGTTGAAGTAAGGGGCGTTGCGTCTGGGTGGGCAAGGTCGCCCAGGGCGATGGCAACCGCATAGGGTGCTCCCCCACTCCGTCTCGGCTTCGCCGAGCCACCTCTCCCCCACATCCGTGGGGGAAGAGGAAACGCTAATCTCCGAGGTCGCGGCCTTCAAAAGTTTGGGTGTCCCTCTCTCTCGAAAAGCTTGGGTTCCTCCACGCCAAAAAGCTTGGCATTTCCTCTCCCCACGGACGTGGGGGTAGAGGGGGCTCGGCGAAGCCGAGAGGGAGTGAGGGCTGGCGCTGGCCTCGGCCCCTACCGCTCCTCCACAATCCGCAAATATGCCGCCGTCACGAACAGCACGATCAGCCCGAACAAGATTCGCCGTGCCCCCTCCGGCATCTGCAGGATGGTCAGCAGTGTTGTCAGCACGGTTAGGATCAGGGCGCCGATGATGGTGCCGGTGTAGCCGCCGCGGCCGCCGAAGATGGAGGTGCCGCCGATGACGGCGGCGGCGACCGAGGGCAGCACCAGCGGTTCGGCGAGCGACAGCGACGGCGCCTTGATCAGGCCGATATAGAGCAGGCCGGTGATGCCGGCGAGCACGCTGGAGGTGACGTAGAGCGCGGTGATGACCTGCCAGTATTGCACGCCCGACAGGCGGGTCGCGCGCTCATTGTCGCCGACGGCGTAGAGCAGGCGGCCGAAGCCGGTGCGGGCGAGCGTGAAGACGATGAGGGCGGCGAGCGGCACGAACAAAAGCAGCGCGTTGGGGAAGCCCCATGTCACGCCGGTGCCGAGCCAGGCCAGGAAGTCGGGGATTTTTGCGCCCGACGCGATCACGGTGCGCTGGTAGACCTGCAGGCAGCCGGTGCCGATCAGGCTGGTGCCCAGCGTCATGATCAGCGGGTGGACGCGGAACACACCGACGCCGATGCCGTTGACGAGGCCGATCAGCACCGCCGGCATTATCGCCAAAAGGAACGCCACCGCCGGGTCCTGGTTGACCACTTGCGTCGCCATGATGAAGGCGCTCATCGTTGCCACCGTGCCGACCGACAGGTCGATGCCGCCGGTCAGCATGGTCATGGTCTGGCATCCCGCCAGGATCGCCAGCGGTATGGCGAATTTAATAGTGTTGGCGATCCAGCGCTCGTTGACGATGCCGGGGCGCAGGATCTGCAGGATTATAACCAGGATGGCGAGCAGGACGATCAGCGGGATGAGCGGGCGGTCGGCCATGAAGCGTTTTATGCGGCGGCCGAAGGGGACGGGGGTGATGGCGGCGGTGCTCATGTGGCGGCTCTTGGTGTTGTGTGCTGCGAGGATGGCGCTCTACGGCGCCCCCCTCTGGCCTGCCGGCCATCTCCCCCACTTGTGGGGAGATTGGCAGCTTCAGCGCCTCGCTCCTTTTTGCAACGTTGAAGGCTGGCGAAAGCAGCGATGACAGCTGATCTCCCCCCTCGTGGGGGAGATGTCCGGCAGGACAGAGGGGGGCGCGAAGGAACGCCGACGTCTCTCTGCGACAGCACACCCATCATTGCCGCCCCCGCATCGTGATAAACGCCCCGAACATCACCACCGCCACCATGATCAGCCCCTCGATGATGGCGGTGACATTCGGGTCGATGGCAAGCAGCGTCAAATCCGTGCGCACCAGGCGCAACACGAAGACGGCGACGATCGGGCCGAGCAGGCCGCCCTTGCCGCCGCCGAGCGCGACGCCGCCCAGCACCACGGCGGCGACGCTGGCGAGCAGATAGGGGCCGGGGATGGGGGCGCCGATGCCGGTGCTCATGGTCAGCGCCAGGCCGCCAAAGGCGGCGAACAGGCCGGACAGCGCATAGGCGATGATGCGAGTGCGCTTGACCGGCACGCCGGAGCGGAACGCCGCCAGTTCGCTGGAGCCGATGGCGTAGATGGAGAGGCCGAGGCGCGAGCGCCGCAGCGGTATCCAGATGACGCAGAGGCACACGATCAGCACCAGCAGCGCCTTGGGCAGCCAGGCGTCTATGGCGTCGGGCAGGCCGGGGATCGGTACGGTGCCGGAGATCAGCGCCTTCAGCCATTCGGCGATGCCGCCGCCCGGCGCGTCGAGTACCAGCAGGGCTGCACCCTGCAGCACGAACAGCATGGCCAGCGTCACGACAATGTCGGGCACGCGGGTGACGACGATGAGCAGGCCGTTGAGTGCGCCGAGCACGAAACCCATGGCCAGCACGAAGGGCACCACGAACAGCGCGTATTCCTCGCTCGCGCCATTCATCATCGACGCCGCGGTGACGCTGGTCAGCGCCATCATGGCGGCGACCGACAGGTCAATGCCGCCGGCGATGACGACGACGGTCTGCGCGGCGACTGCGAAGGCATAGGGCAGAACGGCTCGGGCGAGCGAGCCGAAATCATTGCTGCCATAGGCCGGCTGGATGATCCTGGTGGCGATGAACAGGACGATGAGCAGGGCGAACAGGCCGACGACCCAGCCTTGGCGGCGCAGGAAATGGCTCATGGCGCGGCCTCCGGCGAAGCCGAAGTGTTCGCGGTCGGATCAGCCAATATGCCGATATCGGCCTTGGCGCCGCGCGGCAGGCCGTAGGCGGCGCGCATCAGCGCCGGCTCGTCGGCCTCCTCGACCGGAAAAATGTCGACGAGGCGGCCGCCGAAGATGACGATGACACGGTCGCAGACGCGCTGCACCTCTTCCAGTTCGGAGGTGTAGAACAGCACCGACTTGCCGTTGCCGGCGAGTTCGCGCAGCAGCTTGTAGATCTCCTGCTTGGTGCCGACATCGATGCCGCGCGTCGGGTCGAAGCACAGGATGGTGCGGGCATCCGCCGCGATCCAGCGGGCGATGGTCACCTTCTGCTGATTGCCCCCGGACAGGCGCTGCACTTCGCCCTGGGCGCGGGTGTCGATCTGCAGCCGCTCGATGGCGCTGAGCACGGTCGCGCGCTCGCGGCGCATGTTGATCGGCCCCCAGTTGCGCAGCGCGGCACTGAAGGGCAGGGCGATGTTTTCACGGACCGAGCGCTGCATGGCGAGCGCCTCGGAGCGGTCGCCCGGCACATAGGCAATGCCGGCGCGGATGGCGTCGATCGGGTGGGAAAATTTCACGGGCTGGCCATCGACTTCGATGGTGCCGCCGGAGGGCCGGATCGAGCCGGCAAGCGCTGCGAACAACTCGTCCTGGCCCTGGCCTTCGAGCGCGACGACGCCGGCGACTTCGCCGTCGGCGAGATCGAAGGAGACATCGCTGAGCTTGGCGCCGACGCGCAGGTTTCGCACCGAAATGCGCGGCCGGGTGGTCGCCGGCGCGGCCTTCTCGGCAGCGCTGCGGGCAGCGACATGGGTTTTGACGATGCGGGTGCCGAGCATCAGCTCGACGATCTTTTCTTCCACGCCCGGCACGATGTCGACGACGCCGACGGTCTCGCCGTCGCGCAGCACGGTGGCGCGGTCGCACAGCGCCGAGATCTCGACGAAGCGGTGCGAGATGAAGATCACGGCGCGGCCCGAATCGCCCTGGCGGCGCACCACTTCCAGCACCTTTTCGGCAAGGTTGGCGGGCAGGGCCGCCGTCATCTCGTCAAGCAGCAGCACGTCGGGCTCGACGGCGAGCGCCCGCGCCAGGTCGAGCACGCGCAGCACGGCGAGCGGGATGTCGCGCGCGGTGTCGCGCAGATCGAGGTCAAGAATGCCGAGCTCGCGCACCCAGGCGCGGAATAGCTCGACCGGCGTGCCGGTGAGCCTGAGGTTGGAGAGAACGTCGAGATCGGGGATCAGCGACGGTTCCTGGTAGACGGGCAGCAGCCCGGCGCGGCGCGCGGCGGCCGGCGAGCGAATGTCGCGCGCCTCGCCGCGGATCAGGATGCGGCCGGCGTTCGCCGGAATGGCGCCTGTCAGGATCTTCACCAGCGTCGACTTGCCGGCGCCGTTGGCGCCCATCAGCGCGTGGACCTCGCCCGGCAGCACGGAGAGCGACGCGTTGCGAAGCGCTGCAACCGCGCCGTAGTTCTTGGCGACGCCGGTGGCGTCGAGGAGGGGGCTGGTGGTCAAATCGATGTCCGCTCAGAAATTCTCTTGCTGGCACTCTACGGCGCCCCCCTCTGTCCTGCCGGACATCTCCCCCACAAGGGGGGAGATTGGCAGTTCCGGCGCCGCCCCTCGTCTTGCGACGTAGAAAATTAGCGAAAGCCGAGATGACAGCCAATCTCCCCACCTGTGGGGGAGATGTCCGGCAGGACAGAGGGGGCGCCGTAGAGCGCTAGTCTGTGTGACGAGGACGGCCGTTCGCCGTCCTCGCCAGTTCATTCAAACCAGGCTTACTCCCCCGGCCCCTTGCAGGCCACGATCTGCTCCTTCGTGTAGGTCGTCCACTCCGGGATCGAGATCGAGACCGGCCATTCCGGGCTGAGCGACGGGTCGGCGGCTGCCTTCAGCTTGGCCTTGCCTTCGTCGGTGGCGTTGTCCCACAGCTGCGGGTCGACCAGCACGGTCTGCTGCGCCGGCTTCTTGCCGTCGAGGATCTGCAGCGCGAGCGTCACGCCCGCGCCGCCGATCGAGCCGGGGTTGGTGACGGCTGCACCGACGAGACCTTTCACCGAGCTCAGCTGGCCGACGAAGCCGGCATTGTCGGCGCCGACCACCGGCACCAGCGGCGCCTGCGATTCGACCAGCGCGTCGACGATGACGTTGTCGATGCCGGAGGTCCACACACCGTTGAACGGCGTGCCGGTGGCCAGGAACGACAGCATCTGCTGCTTGGCCTGATCCTGCTGCCAGCCGGTGAAGACTTCCTGAGCCACCTTCACGCCGGGGTTTTCAGCCAGCGCCTTCTTGAAGCCTTTGTCGCGATCGCTATCGGCCGAGGCGCCGGCGGCGCCGCGCATGTAGAACACTTCGCCCTTGCCGCCCATCTGCTGGAACAGCCATTTGGCGCCGAGATAGGCATACTGTTCCTGGTTGTTGGAGATGATGTAGGCCGACGGTTCGGTCACCGCCTGGTCGACGGCAACGACGACGATGCCGGCCTTGGTGGCTTCTTCCAGGCCCGCCTTGATGCCGGCGGGATCAGCGGGGTTGACGACGATGGCGTCGACCTTGGCGCTGATCAGATTGCGGATGTCTTCGAGCTGGCCGGCGGCATCGGTGTTGCGGTGGGCGATGTTGAGCTTCGTCACTTCGCCCGAAGCCAGCGCCTGCGCCTTCATGGCGCAGACCATTTCCTCGCGCCAGCCATTGCCCTGCACGGTGTTGGAAATGCCGATCGTATATTTGGCTTCGGCCGACGACACGCCCATCGATGCCAGCAAGGCAGCGCCCGCAAGCAACGGGACCATGGTCAGTATTTTCTTCATGTCAGTACTCCTCCACATTGTTGTTTTTCGTCTCAGGGTCAGACCCTTCGGCAGGTTCAGACCAAGTCATTCACCTCGTCATTTGACGAAGGGGCGCAGCACGTCGCGGGCGAGCAGGAAGCCCCGCTTCACCGCATCGTCGTTGCCTTCGAACCGCCTGTCCTCATGTTCGATGATGACCGAGCCGTCATAGCCGGCGCGGTAGAGGCCGGAGAAGAAGCCGCTCCAGTCGACATCGCCCAATCCCGGCATGCGCGGCACCTGCCAGCCTATCCCGGCGGAAAGGATTCCGCGCTCATACAAACCATCATGATCGATCATCAAATCCTTGGCGTGGACATGCAGCATGTAGGGGCCGAACTCCCGGATGAAACGGCCCTGGTCGATCATTTGCCAGACCAGGTGCGAGGGGTCGAAATTCATGCCGACCTCGCCGCCCCAGGTTTCGAGGATGCGCCGCCAGACCAGCGGCGAATAGGCGATGTTGTGCCCGCCCGGCCATTCGTCATAGCTGAAGATCATCGGGCAGTTCTCGAAGGCGAGTTTTACCCCGTGATCGCGCGCATAGGCGACGGTCTCGGGCCAGACTTTCAGCGCGTCCTGCCAGTTGACGTCGACGGTCTTCGAGGCATCGCCACCGCAGAAGGTGTTGACCACCGGCACGCCCATATTGGCGGCCAGCACGATGACCTTCTTCAGATGGCCGATGACGGCCTCGCGATGGGCAGGGTCCGGATGCAGTGGGTTGGGGTAGTAGCCGAGGCCGGAGACCGTCAGCTTCTTTTCCGTCAGCGAGGCGACGATCTCCTTGGCCTGCGCGGGCGAGGTGGAGGCGGCGTCGATATGGCTGGTGCCGGCATAGCGCCGCGTCGCGCCGGAGGTCTTCGGCCAGCAGGCGATTTCCAGCGCCTCGAAGCCGGCCGAGTGCGCCCAGCCGGCGACCTCGCCAAGCGGCGTCTCCGCAAACGGTGCTGTAAGCACTCCTAGTTTCATTCTGCCTCCCTAGACCCGACGACTATAATGCCGATTGTTTGGATCGCTTCAACCTCGCGACCTCATCTTGTTCAAGACTGTGCCGGACAGCCGCCATCGGATCGTCCGACAGCAGGTCGCCCAGCGCCGATGTGACGGCCGCGCGGAACGTATCGTCGGCGGCAAGGCCGGGGTCGAATATCCCGTCGATGGCAAGGATGGCGGACACCAGCGCGCTGGCATCGGGACCCGTCGCGTCGGCGATTGCGGCGACCTTGCCGGCATAGGGATCCGACACCGGCCAGCGTCTGCCGAAACATTCCGAGGCCTGGATCAGATAGGCCATCCAGCCGGCGACCGGCACCGACAGCAGGCCGATGCTCTGGCCCATCGCAAGCCGGTCGCGGATCGGGTTGAGCAGGCGCTGGACGATCTTCTGCGAACCGTCGGTTGCGACCTGGTGGTTGCGGTGGCGGATCGCGGTGTTCTTCAGCCGGGCAAGGCTCTGCTCGACATAGGCGAGCGGCAGGATGCCCGGCACCGGCATCAGCGTCGGCACAGTCTCTTCGACCAGCATGCGCCGGATGAAGTCCGACAGCAGCGGGTCGGCCATGGCATCCGATGTGTGCTCGAGCCCGGCCAGCACGCCGAGCGTGGCGAGCGTCGTCTGGGCGCCGTTCAGCACCCGCATCTTGAGATGCTCGAACGGCGTGACATCGTCGACGAAAGTGGCTCCGACCAGGTCCCAGCGCGGCATGCGGCCGGCAAACTTTTCCTCGATCACCCACTGCCGGAACGGCTCGCCGACAGCGACAGCGCCATCGCGGTAGCCGAACCAATTTTCGACGCTGTCGAGATCGTCCTGCGTCACCGCCGGCGCAATGCGGTCGACCATGGCCGAGGGGAATGCGACGTTGGCCGCGATCCAATCGGCCAGCCCATTGCCGCGCCGTTCTGCAAAGCTGCGCACGACGTTGCCGAGGATGATGCCATTGGCCGGAATGTTGTCGCAGGACAGCAGCGTCAGCGGCCGCCCATGCGTGGCCCGGCGCTGCTCCAGCGCCCGCACCAACAGGCCGGGCACGCTGCGCGGCGTCTCGGGGTTGGCGAGGTCGTGGACGATATCAGGATGGCCAAGGTCGAGTTCGCCGCTGGACGGGACGTGGCAATAGCCTTTTTCCGTCACTGTCATCGTCACCAACTCGATATCGGGTGAGATCAGCACGCCGAGCGCCGGTGCCGCACTCTCCTGGCTGTCGACCACCCGGACGATGCTGCCGATGACGCGCGCCTCGATGTGGCTGTTCTCGCGGATCAGCCTTGTGTACAGCCCGCCCTGCCGTCCCAGCGTGTCGGCAAGGCTGGGCGGGCGGATGTTGATGCCGACGATGCCCCAGCGGTCGAAGCGCAGCGAGATGAGATCGTCGGTGTATTCGGCCTGATGGCAGCGGTGGAAGGCGCCGACGCCGAGATGCGCCATGCCGGGCGAGAGGAGCGTACGGTCATAGGAAGGTGTCTGCACCGATGCCGGCAAGCGATCGAGCAGCGCCGGCCCAAGCGTTTCGATGGAAGCGCTCACCGGTTCGCCCCGATCACCGCCTGCTCTTGGTCGACAACCGCGCCGGTCATCGGGCCGGCGGCGTCGGACAGCAGGAAGACGGCGAGGCTGGCGATGTCGTTCGGGGTCAGCAGCCGCCCGAAAGGCTGCGCGGCATTGGCCTTGTCGAGCCAGCCGGGGCCGTTGCCCAATGTCTCCGCCTGCATGATGCGTTCGGCCGGCGTGTCGGTCCAGCCGACATTGATGCCGTTGACGCGGATGCGGTCGAAGCGGTGGGCGTTGGCGGCGTTCCTGGTCAGCGTCGCCAGCGCGCCCTTGGTGGCGGAATAGACGGCAAGCTCCGGCGAGCCGCAATGGGCATTGATCGACAGAATGTTGAGAATGGCGCCACCTTGGCCGCGCTGCTTCATGTCGGCAATCGCCGCCTGCATCAGGAAGAACGGCGCGCGCGCATTGACGGCAAACAGTGACGCCCAGTCGTCGAGGCTGGCGTTGAGGAAAGAGGCGCGATCGGTCAGGCCGGCGGCGTTGACCAGCGCATCGATGCGGCCGAAGCGCTCGATGCAGGCCTGCGCCAGAAGGGTGGGGGCGTCAGGATCGGCAAGGTCGGCGGCGACGAAGATGGTCGGCGTGCCCAATTGCGAAAGCTCGGCCGCCACGGCCTCGCCACGCGCCCTCTCGCGCCCGGTGACCAACAGCCCGGCGGCACCGGAACGCGCCAGCGTCTCGGCAATGGCGCGGCCAATGCCTTGCGTCGACCCGGTGACCAGAGCCACCTTGCCGTCAAGCCGGATCTCCATTCCTCCTCCCGGGAATAAAGTTTCTATTTTTTTAAATATGGAACGGCAATTCTGGATAGTCAATTGTGCCAGCGGCGGCTCATTCGCCGCGCCGCGCCGCCACCCCATGGACCAGCGCCATGCCGACAGCGAGTGACGCCGCCAGCGAGCGGAAGCCGGCAAAGTCGGATTCCACCACTTCCAGCCAAGCGTCCGAGAGCCGAACCAGCGGGCTGAAAGTGCTGTCGGTGACGGTGACGATGCGGGCCTTGCGCTCATGCGCCACCGCGACGAGATCGGGCGTGATCGAATTGTAGGGGCTGAAGGAGACCGCAAGCACGGCGTCCCGTGCGCCGATGCAGCCGATCTGGTCGAGTGCGGAGGACCCGACATTGTCGACCAGCACGTTGCGCACGCCTTGCTGCGAGAGCGTCAGCGAGAGATAGGCGGTGACGGGAAAGGCGCGCTTGGAGCCGATGACATAGATCAGCTCGGCCGCCGCCAGCAGCGCCACCATCTTGTCGAAACTCTCGACGTCGAAGCCGGTCTCGATGCGGCCCAGCGAGGCCTGCGATGCGCCGACCATGCCGTGCAGGAAATGCAGATTCGGCTCGGTCTCGGTGCGCGGTTCGCCGCGCCCTTCCGGCCATGAGCCCTTGATGTGCTCCTTGAACAGGCCCTGGAAATCGGAAAAGCCGGAATAGCCGAAGATCTGGGCAAAGCGCACCAGCGTCGAGGGCTGCACGCCGGCCTGTGCCGCAACCTGCGCGATGGTGCCGAGCGCGACGTCGCTCGGATGCTGCCACAGGAAGATTGCCACCTGGCGCAGCCGCTTGGGGAAATGCACCGTGCCCGACGACAGCACCGCGCGTAGCTCCTCATAGGTCTGCGGCTGGATGTAGCCGAGTGCTGCCAGCGAGCGTCCGCGCTTGCGCGTCGCCGCCTCGTCGGTGCTGGACCGTCCGGATGCCTTGCTTGCCCCACTCATGATTTCAGGCTAGCGCGATACGATCGTTTTACAATATGAAAATTGGAAATCGTATTCGAAAGGGGTGCGGTTTCCCAACGTCGTCATCCTAGGGCGAAGCAGGAGCGAAGCTCCGTCGCGGAGACCCTAGGATCCATGCCGTGACGATGGTCGAGGAATGCAGCGGACGAGAAGGTTCTGCACCGTAGCATCGCTCTGATGTCACGGCATGGATCCTGGGGTCTGCGCTGCGTCGCTGCGCTCCTTGCTACGCCCCAGGATGACGAAGCCACAGGTGGAGGAGTTTGAAATGGTCTACGCAACATCGGACGGATCGGCGGGCAAGCGGCTCAGGGTCGGCATGGTCGGCGGCGGGCGCAATGCCTTTATCGGCGCCGTGCATCGGCTCGCCATGCGCCTGGACGACCAGATCGTACTGGTCGCCGGCGCGCTGTCGTCGGACCCGGAGAACGCCGCCGCATCGGCCGCCGAGATCGGCATCGCGCCCGAGCGCAGCTACGCCGACTATCGCGAGATGGCGCAGGCCGAAGCCGCGCGGCCGGACGGCATCGAGGCGGTTGTCATCGTCACGCCCAACCATCTGCACGCGCCGATTGCCACGGCCTTTCTCGAGGCCGGCATCGACGTGATCTGCGACAAGCCGCTGTCGACGACGCTGGCCGACGCTGAGGCGCTGGTGGCGCTGGCGAAGGCGAAGAAGCGCCGCTTTGTCGTCACCCTCAACAACACCGGCTACGCCATGGTCCGCCAGGCGCGCGAGATGGTGGCGGCGGGCGCGCTTGGCCGCATCGTGTCCGTGCATGGCGCCTACATCCAGGACTGGCTGACCAAGCCGATCGACGCCGAGGGCCAGAAGCAGGCGGAGTGGCGCACCGATCCGGCGCGCGCCGGGCAGTCGGCGGTGCTGGCCGATATCGGCGTGCATGCCTTCAACCTGGCAAGCTATATCTCCGGCTATGAGGCCGAGGCGGTGTCGGCGGATCTGTTCACTGCCGTGCCGGGACGGCGGCTCGACGACAATGCGCATGTGCTGGTGCGCTGGACCGGCGCGGCGCGCGGCACGATCCTGGCCAGCCAGACCTCGCCCGGCCACTACAACGATCTCTCCGTGCGCATCTATGGCGACAAAGCCGGGCTCGAATGGTCGGGCGGCCGGCCGGAAGAACTGCGCTTCTCCATCTACGGCGAGGAGACCCGCACGCTGGTGCGCGGCGGCCATGGCTCGACCACTGAGAGCCAGCGCGTGTCGCGCATGCCGGCGGCGCATCCGGAGGGATATATCGAGGCCTTCGCCAATTTCTACCGCGACGCCGCCGATATCATTCGCGCCCATCGCTCTGGTGGGGTGGTCGATCCGGCGCGTGCGGCGCAGGTGCCCGACGTTGTGGATGGCGCGCGCGGGGTGAAGTTTGTTGCTGCGGCGGTGGAGTCGAATGCGGCGGGTGGGACATGGACGGCGGCACGGTTCGGGTGAGGCGAGCTATCCCTTGATGGCCGAGCCGACGATGGAATCGACGAAGAAGCGCTGCAGGAAGACGAACAGGATGAGCGGCGGCAGCACGGCCAGCGTCGCGCCGGCCATCACCAGGCCGGTGTTGACCGCGCCCCTGTTGTAGCTCAGCAACCGGCTCAGGCTGATGACGATCGGATAGGCGTCGGCATTGCCCTGCAGCACGGTCAGCGGCCACAGATAGCTGTTCCAGTGATAGACGAAGGCGAAGAGGGCCAGAGCCGCGATTGCGGGGGCGACGCTCGGCGCGACGATCTTGTAGAGGATCAAGAACTCCGAGGCGCCGTCCATGCGCGCGGCGTCGATGAGCTCGTCGGGCACGCCGGAGATGAACTGGCGCATCAGGAAGATGCCGAAAGCATTGGCGAGATTGGGCACGATGATGCCGGCGAGGCTGGCGTTGAGGCCGATCGAGCCGACCAGGCGATAGAGCGGGATCAACGTCACGATCGGCGGCAGGAACATGGTGGCGATCAGCAGAGAAAACAGCAGCGACTTCCCGGGGAAGTGGTATTTGGCGAAGGCGTAGCCGGCCATCATGCTGGTCAGCAGGATGCCGGCGGTGGTGATCGAGGCGATGACCAGAGAATTCCACATCGAGCGGCCGACATTGATCACGCCCGACACCTTCTCATAGGCGTCGAGGCTCGGCGTAAGGGGGATCCACACCGGCGGCACCTGCATGCTCTCGGCCGGCGTCTTGAGGCTCGACAGCGCCATCCAGACCAGCGGGAAGGCCGAGGCGACGGCGACCAGCAGCATCAGCGTCGCCAGCAGCGCCTTGCGGCCGGACGGGCGCCGGCGCGACAGCCGGCTCGACGATCCCGCGCTCATTCGTCGTTCTTCCGGTTGGCGAAGGCAAACAGCGCGCAGACGACGACAATCAGCGAAAGCATCAGCATCACCGCCATGGCCGAACCCAGTCCACCCTGCGCACGCTCGATGCCGACGCGGCGGATGTGGTAGGTCAGCACATTGGTCGAGCCGACCGGCCCGCCCTGCGTGATCAGGGCAACCGGCTCGAACACCTGCACGGCGTTGATGATGGCGATGACGGCGCTGAACAGCAGCGTGCGCCGCATCAGCGGCAGCGTGATGAAGCGGAACTGCTCGAGACGGTTGGCGCCGTCGAGCTTTGCTGCTTCATACAGGCTGCCGGGGATTTGCGTCAGTCCGGCGATCGCCAGCACGGTGAAATAGCCGACCTGCTGCCAGACATTGAGGAAGACGATCGAGATCAGCGCCGAGCGCGGCGACGACAGGAAAGGCTGCGGGCCGATGCCGATAAGGCCGAGCATCTGGTTGAGAGGGCCTTCGCTCGGCGAATAGAGTTTCGACCACACCAGCGCCACGGCGATCATCGGCACCATGTAGGTGGCAAACAGCACCGTGCGCAGCGCCGTGCCGCCGGCGACATCGCGCTGGTAGACCATCAGCCCAAAGGCCACCGACAGCGGCAGGATGAGGATGACGGAGAGCGCGGTGTAGACGGCTGTGTTGACGAGCGCGGCCTTGAAATCGCGGCCGACCGAGGTGGCCCCGAAAATCTCGCGGAAATTGTCGAGGCCGATGAAGCTGGCGCTGGAAAACGGTGTCTGCGTCGACCAGTCCTGGAACGACAGCCAGACGGTGAGCAGCATCGGCAACAGGACGAAGATGCCGATCAGCGTCACGGCGGGCGCCAGCATGATGCCCGCCGAGGCACGGTACCTCTGAATCATTATTTGGCGGCGCGCTCCAGGATCGAAATGGCGTCGGCCTGCGCCGTCGCCTGCGCATCCTTGGCCGAGACCTGGCCATACTGCAACGCCTCGAGCGTCTGCTGCAGCGATTCCGAGAATTCCTGGCCGCCCGGCACCACCGGGAACGGCTTGGCGCCGGTGAGCACGCTGACATAGCCGGAGAGGAATTCCGAGCCGAGCTTGTCCTTGTGCGCCTCGATGTCGGAGAGGCGTGAGGGCAGGATGCCCATCGACATGAGGATATCCGACATCGCGGAAGCGCCGCTCTTGCCGGACTTTGGATTGTTCAGCCAGGCGAGGAAGTCCCATGCCGCCTTCTGCTCGGCCGCACCTGCATTGGCGTTGACCACGGTCATCCAGGAATAGGAGATCGAATGCGGCTTGTCGCCGCTCGGGCCGACGGGAATCGGCGCCGTTGCAATGTCGGCGAATCTGTCGCCCATGCCGGCCTTCAGCGCGCTCTCCCACCAATTGGCCATGATGATCATGCCGGTCTTGCCGGAGACGAAATTGTCGAGGAAGGGGCCGGTGGTGTTGGCGTCTGCGGTCGCCATCGCCGGCACGCTGGCGCCCGACTTGATCAGGTCCTCATAGAACTGGAAGGTCTCGGTCGCCTGCGGGCTGTCCAGCACCGGCTTGCCGTCCTTGACCAGGTCGCCGCCATTGGACACCAGCAGCGAGGCGAAGGGGTGGACGACGCCGGCGGCCCATGAATTGATCATGCCGAAGCCTTGCTGTCCCGCATCCTTGTTGGTCAGCTTCTTGGCCGCATCCTTGAATTCGTCCCAGGTCTTGGGTGGCGCCGCGATGCCGGCCTGCTTGAACAGCGCCTTGTTGTAGTTCAGCGCATAAACATCGATTTCGTTGGGGATGCCATAAAGCGTGCCGCCGACCGAGGCGGCGTTGGTGATGCCCGCCGGCCAGGCGGCCTTGACCTCGCTGGCCACCGCATCGGGAGCGGGCGCGACCAGCTTGTCGCGCGCCAGTTCCGGCAACCAGAGATCGTAGATGCCGCCGATGGTTGGGCCGTCCGCGCCGCCGCCTTGCGAGCGCAGCGTGGTCAGGAGGTCGCCGAAGGGGACGGCGCGCACGGTGACGCTGACATCCGGATTGGTCTTGGCATAATCCTTGGCCGCCGCTTCCAGCAGCGCCACCGTCTCCGGCGACCAGTGGGTGAGATAGGAGATGTTGACCGATTGCGCCCAGGCCGTGGCGGGCAGGATGGCGAGGCCTGCGGCCAGTGCCAGTTTCGACGTCCAGGCAAACGACATTCCTCATCCTCCCTATCGGTTCACATGAGGTTATGACAAGTCAGCGCGGCGACGCAAGGGCTTGCTGGCGAAAAAGTCTCACATGGTACGGTCACAGATTTCTTTGCGGCGCTGGAATGTGGATATTTATCGTTAGGTAACAAACGGATACAGGTACTGCAATGTCGTGAGGGGGCCAACGCCGCCATTCCTGAGGCGCAGCAGACCTCTTGCGAATACCGCTATGTCGTTATAATGACTTTTGCTGAACCAATGACTTCTCACGGCACGGAAACGCCGCGGGACGCCAAGGACAGAGAACAATGGGAGACTGGCAATGAGCATGCTTTCACTTCACCGGCGCGCAGCACTTGGGCTGATCGGCGGCCTTGCCGCCGCCTGCGCCGGCGTCTTCGCCTCATTGCCGGCGCGAGCCGCCGACAGCACGGTGACGCTGTGGAGCTGGCGCACCGAGGACGAGGCCGCGATGCGCCGCATCTTCGATGCCTTCGAGGTGAAGAATCCCGGCATCAAGGTCGCCATCCAGTTCACGCCCGATGCCGACTACCAGAACCGGCTGAGCACGGCGCTGCGCGGCGGGCGCGGGCCCGACATCGCCCAGCTCAAGGCCTATGGCGAATTGCAGCCCTTCGTCGAGGCGGGCTATCTCGACGCGCTGGACGACAACGTGCCGGAGCTGAAGAACATGGAGGACGCAGCGCTTGGCGGCGTGCGTGGCCGCGCTGACGGCAAGCTCTACGGCGTGCCCTACTCGGTGCCGATGATGGGCGTCTTCTACAACCAGGATATCTTCGCCGCCCAGGGCATCGAGATCCCCAAGACCTACAAGGATTTCACCGCCGTCTGCGAGAAGCTGAAGGCGGCCGGCATCACGCCGATCGCCACCGGCGGCGCCAACGGCTCGGGCTGGGAGCTGGAGATCGCCGTCGGCGTCGTCGGCCCGACCATCTATGGTCCTGATTTCTACGACGAGATGATGAGCGGCAAGGCGACCTTCCAGGATCCGCGCTATGTGGCGGCGCTGAAGCGCTTCGCCGAGCTGAAGCCGTATTTCCCCGACGGCTTCGCCGGCATCGACTACACCACCGCCACGCAGCAGTTCATCGGCGGCAAGGCGGCGATGTTCCTCGGCGGTTCGTTCGAGAACGGCAGCTTCAAGGCGCAGAACCCGAAGCTGAAATTCTCGATCTTCCCGTTCCCCGCCGACGATGCCGGTGCAAAACTCTACACCTCGGCCTTCTCCGACGGCTCCTATGGCCTGGTCTCTGAGAGCCAGAACAAGGAGGCCGCGACCAAGGTGCTGGGCTTCATCGCTTCGGCAGAGTTCGCGCAGATGTTCGCCGACGAGCTCGGCTGGCCGCCGGCCCGCACGGATGTGACGGTGAAGGATCCAGTGCTGGCCGCGATGATGGAGATGGCGAAGAATTCGACGCCGTATCTGACGCTGGTCGGCTTCCGCTGGCAGTCGCCGACGGCGTCTTCGGTGCTGCAGTCGGAGATCATCGACATGGTCGAAGGCAACATCGCGCCGGAGAAGCTGGCGGCCGACATGCATGCCGCGGTCGCCACCTGGTTCAAGCCGAAGCAGTAGGCGCGGCCGGTCGCAAAAGCGGCCGGCCTCTCACGGACCAGAAAAGCGCATGAGCACCCTTCGCCGCACCAGCAGCCTTCGCCGCACGCAGCAGCGCATGGCCGTGCTGTTCATCCTGCCGGCGCTGGCGGTCTATGCGCTGTTCGTCCTCTATCCCCTGGGGATGTCGCTGTGGGGCAGCTTCTTCGTCTGGAAGGGGCTGCGCATGGTCGAGTTCGCCGGCCCGTCGAATTTCTCAAGGCTGTTCGTTTTCCCCAGCGGCGCGCGGATCTACGGCGCGCTGTGGCACAACACCGCCTGGTTCTTCGGCATCATGGTCTTCCAAAATGGCCTCGGCCTGTTGTTCGCCTGGCTGCTGTTCCTGCGCGACAAGGGTGCGGCCTTCTTCCAGTCGGTGTTCTTCTTTCCGGCCGTGCTGAGCCCGGTCATCGTCGGCGCGCTGTGGCGGTTGCTTTTGGCACCGGGCGGCGTCGTCGAATGGGCGCTGAACGGGCTCGGCCTGCACCAGGGCAGCCTGACTGTGCTCGGCAACAGCCACACCGCGCTCGCCATGCTGATCGCCGTCGATGCCTGGAACTGGATGGGCCTGCCGGTGCTGATCTACACGGCAGGTCTGCGGCAGATTTCCGGCCAGATTTTCGAGGCGGCAAAACTTGACGGCGCCGGCAATGCGCGCATGCTGTTCTCGATCGCGCTGCCGCTGCTGATGCCGGCGCTGGGCACGCTGACGACTTTGTCGTTCATCAACACCTTCAACCAGTTCGACATCGTCTATGTCATGCAGGGCGTGCAGGGCAATCCGAGCTATTCGACCGACACGCTGGTGACGTACTTCTACCGGCTGGCCTTCGGCGCGGAAGGTGCTGTCGGCATCACCGATATCGGTCTGGCTTTGGCGCTCGGCACCGTGCTGTTTTTGATCCTCAGCATCGGCACGCTCATGATGCTGCGCTTCTTCGACCGCCGCACGGTGCAGCTATGAGCGCGCTGGCGATTTCACAAAGACCGGCCATCTCTCGGCAGCTGGCGCGGCTGCCCGGCTGGACGGTGCTGGTCGTTTGGACGGCGGCCGTGCTGTTGCCGCTCTACATCCTCATCGTCTCCTGTTTCAAGACCACGGCCGAGATCTACGACAACAGGCTCGGCCTGCCGCAAAGCTTTGCCTTCGACAATTTCATCAACGCCTGGACGCGCGCCGATCTCGGCCAGAATTTCATCAACAGCCTGATCGTCACGGGCGGCGCCGTCATCCTCACCATCGTCGTCTCGGCGATGGCCGCCTATCCGCTCAGCCGCTACAAGCTTGGCTGGAATGCCATCATGCTCGGCCTGTTCCTGTCCGGCATCATGCTGCCCATCCGGTTGGCCTCGGTCGAACTGTTCACGCTGATGCGCAATCTCGGCCTGCTGGATTCGCTGACCGGGCTGATCCTGGTCTATTCGGCGATCCGCATTCCCTTCGCCGTCTTCATCTTCGCCAATTTCATGCGCGTCTTGCCCTCCGAGTTGGACGAGGCGGCGCGCATGGACGGCGCCGGCGAGGTCCGCATCCTGTTCCAGATCATCCTGCCGATGGTCAAGCCGGCGGTGTCGATCGTGGCAATCTTCACCGCGATCGCGGTGTGGAACGATTTCTTCTTCCCGCTGATCTTCATCTTCGACGACCGCTACAAGACGGTGCCGCTGGCGATCAGCGTCTTCGTCGGCCAGTTCCGCACCGACTGGGGCCTGGTGTTCGCCTCGCTGGCGATATCCATGGCGCCCATCCTGATCATGTATTGTCTGCTGGCGCGGCAGATTCGCGAAGGCGTCGGCACCGGAGGGGGCATGAAATGATCGAAGACAGGATTTATGCGGCGAAATCCATCCTGGTGGTCGGCGCACACGCCTTCGATGCCGAGGTGATGGCCGGGCCGCTGGCGGCCGCTGCCGTCAAGCGCGGCGCCACGGTGACCTTCCTGCATCTGACCATGGGTGAGCAGGGCCATCCGTACCTGGTTCCCGCGCATTATTGCGTGCAGAAGGAAGAGGAAGCGGGCAGCGCGGCGGAGCGGCTCGGCGTCGCCATGCGTAGCTTTGGCCTGCGCGACGGCTTCCTGCCCACAGACGATCAGACGGCGCTCGAAGTGGGCGACATCATTCGCGAGCTGAAACCCGAGATCGTCATCACCCATTGGCATGGCAGCTGGCACAAGGACCATCGCGCCGCCGCGCATTTGACGAAGACCGGTATCTTCTTCGCCGGACTGCCGACCGTTGCCAGCGACCATCCGGCGCACACGCCGCAACTGCTGCTGTTCGGCGAGAACTGGGAGGACGATGACGGCTTCCGGCCCGAGCATCTCGTCGATGTCAGCGACGGGTTCGAGGCCTGGCGCGACGCGGTCATGGAGTATGAGCTGGCGCGCGGCCTGAGCAGCTTCCCCTATGTCGACTATTACAGTTCGCTCTACCGGCTGCGCGGCTGCCTGCGCGGCACGCGCCATGCGCAGGCCTTCGCGGCGGCATCGCATTCGTGGAATGCCGGCAGCGGCCTGTTCTCGCTCCCCTTCGGCAAAGGGTCCGGTCGATGACGCGGGTACTCGCCATCGATCTCGGCGCCACCAATCTGCGCGCCGGCGTATCTACGGGCGATGTCGGTGCGTTGGAGACGCGGGGCAGCGAGCCGGCGCCGGCAACCCTTGATGCCTTCATTGCGCGCATCGACGCGCTGTGCGTGGAGGCCGGGCCGGTCTCAGCGCTTGGCATCGCGGTGCCGGGTCTGGTCGAGGGCTCAATCTGCCGCTGGATCCCCAACCTGCCGTTCCTCGACGGCGTCGACATCCAGACGCTGTTTCCCAAATTGCGCGTAGCGCTCGGCAATGACGCACAGATTGCGCTGCTGGCGGAGGCTGTCGAAGGCAGTGCGAAAAACATGTCGGATGCGATCCTGCTCGCCATCGGCACCGGCATCGGTTCGGCGGTGCTGGCCAATGGCCGCATCGTTGCCGGCGCGCATGGCGGCGCCTGCTCGTTCGGCTGGGCCTGCGCCGACGTCAAAGATCATGGCGAGGAGCGCAGCGGCTGGCTGGAGCGCGTCGCGTCGGGCCGGGCGCTCGATGCCCTTGCCGGACAGATCGGCCTTGCCGACGGCCGCCAACTGATCGCCGCTGCCCAGGCCGGCGAGCTGGCTGCACTCACCTTGCTTGAACTGCCGGCGCGACAGCTCGGCACCGCGTTTGCAGGCGCTGTCGCGCTGCTCGATCCGCAAGCGGTGCTGATTTCGGGTGGTTTGGCGGACGCGCTGGATGTGATCCGGCCGCCGCTGCTTGCGGCGCTGCGACGTCAACTGCCGCCGCATCTGCGCGGCATCGACGTCAAGGCTGGAAAGTTCGGTCCCTGCGCCAGTCTGGTCGGCGCGGCGCTGGCCGGCGCCGTTGGGCAAGGGTGGAGGCAGGTGCGATGAGCGAAGCAAGCTTTCAGCAACCGGACCGCAGACGGCCGGAGCCGCTCTGGTACCAGGTCGAAGAGGCGATCCGAGCCATCGTCAAGAGCGGCGAATGGGCAACGGGCGACCAGATCCCGGCGGAGGACAGGCTGTGCGCCCTGTTCGGCGTCAGCCGCATCACGCTGCGCCACGCCTTGCGCAATCTCGAGGAGGCAGGACTGCTCAGGCGCGAACATGGCCGCGGCACGTTCGTGCGCTCGACCACGCTGGTCGCCGGCACGCGCGAGCTGACCAGCTTTACCCAGGAGATGGGCAATATGGGCGTGGTCGCGGGCTCGCGCCTGCTCGACTGCAGCCTGACCACCGCCAATGCGGCGGCTGCCGGCGCGCTGGAGATCGAGGAGGGCGATCCGGTGGTGCGCATTCGCAGGCTGCGGCTCGGCAACAACGAGCCGATCGGCATCCAGACGGCGCAGCTGTCGGCGGTGCGCGTGCCGGGCTTCCTCGATGCCGGCCTGCTGCAGGGCTCGCTCTACGAGGCGCTGGAGCGCCATTACGGCATCGTGCCGGTGGCCGCGCGGGAGAACTACCGGGTCGGCGCGGTCGGCGCGGCGGACGCCGAACTGCTCGACCTCGCTGTCGGCAGCCCGGCCTTCGTCGTCGAACGCATCACCACCGACGAGCGCGGCCCGTTCGAATTCACCGTCTCGATCATGCGCGGCGACCGCTACGAAATCCGCTCGACGCTGCGCGCCGGACGCGTGCCGCTGAACCCGAGAAGCTGATCCATTCCAGACCGACACAGCAAACAGGAGTACCCACGTGTCCGATCTCTACATCCACCGTCTCGCCGCCCTCATTGACCAGGCTGCGAAAGCCAATGAAGAGGCCTTTGACCAGGCCGCCAGCCACTTTGCCGACTCCCTCGAGGGCGGCGGGCTGGTGCATCTCTATGGCTCCGGCCATTCGGTGCTGCCGGTGCAGGAAGTGTTTCCGCGCTATGGCAGCTATGTCGGCTTCAACCCCCTGACCGACCCGCGCGTGATGTGGCACAATGTGCTCGGCGCCGGCGGCGTGCGCGAGCTTTTGTGGCTGGAGCGTACGGAAAGATACGCCGAAAAATTCCTCGACCACCAGCCGCTCAACAAGGGCGATTCGATCATCATCTTCGGCCATAGCGGCCGCAACTCGTCGGGCATCGACACCGCGCTCTACGCCAGGAAGCGCGGCATCTTCGTCGTCGCTGTCACCAGCAAGAACAATCTGGACAAGCCGGCGACGCACTCGTCCGGCAAGCGGCTGGCGGATGCCGCCGACCTCGTCATCGACACCTGTTCGCCGATCGAGGACGCTATCGTGCCGGTCGAGGGCTGGAGCCGGCCGGTGTCGGGCTCATCGACGGTGCTTGCCATGATCCTGGCGCATGAGCTGATCGCGCGCACCGCCGAGCAGCTCGCCAAGCGCGGCATCGAACTGCCGGTCTTCGCCTCGCCGACCATTGCCGGCGTGACGCTGCACGACACCGACGTCATCTACGGCGTCTACCGCGAGCGCATGCTTGACGCGCAGAAGAAGCACCTGCCGACCTTCCAGGCAACGATGCGCGGAGAGTGAAAAAAGGGAGGCCCGGCACATGCCGGGCCTCCGACGTCTCGTTCCGCAATTCCTATCCTCTCAACGCCGCTTCGGGCGCCCGGCAGGCGATTTGTTGCCGCGCGGGCCGCTCTGAACCGGCGTGTTGCCCTGGTTTTCCTCCGACAGCTTGCGCCAGCGGGCAAGGCGCTCAGGGTCGAGCGTACCCGCCTTCAACGCAGCCTGCACCGCGCAGCCCGGTTCGTGGACATGGGTGCAGTCGCGGAATTTGCACAGCGGTGCGAGCTCGGTGATTTCGGCAAACAGCGTGTCGATGCCGGAGGCGACGTCGCTGACATGCAGCGTGCGCATGCCCGGCGTGTCGATTACCCAGCCGCCACCGGCAATGGGGTGCAGCGACCGCGCCGTGGTGGTGTGGCGACCCTTGGCATCGTGTTCGCGGATGCCCGCCGTCTGTTGCGGCGATTGCTGCGCCGATCCGGCCAGCGTGTTGACCAGCGTCGATTTGCCGACCCCGGAGGAGCCGACCAGCGCCACCGTCTGCCCTGCGCCACACCAGGGAGCAAGCGCCGCTGCGGCATCGGCGACGCGCGGGTTCAGCATCACCACGGCCAGTCCACGCTGCAGGGCGGCGGCCTGGCTTTGGTAAGCCTCGGCATCGTCAGCGGTGTCGGCCTTGGTCAGCAGGATCACCGGCGTCGTTCCGGCCTCGTTGGCCAGCGCCAGATAGCGCTCGAGCCGGGCGATGTTGAAATCGGCATTGCAGGACGTCACGATAAACAGCGTGTCGACATTGGCCGCGGCCAGCTGCGGCACCCTGCCGCCCTGTGTGCGGCGCTCCAGCACCGTCTTGCGGGTCAGGCGGCGGCGCAGCAGATGCGTATGCGGCTCGACCAGCACCCAGTCGCCGACGGCATAGTCGCCGGTGTTGGCATTGGCCGGCAGCGTCAGATCCACTGGCCCTGCCCGGGACAGGCCGGCCAGGCGGTCGCGGTGCACCGAGGCGATGCGCGTCGGCACGAGGTCTGCCTCATCGGCTTCAAGCTGGTCGCCGAAGAAATCCGTCCAGCCCAGGCTTGCGAGGGAGGCCGTCACGGCTTTGACCAGGGGGACGGCGTCACAGACATCGGAGAGTATCCTTTGGCAAAATGGGCGCGGACCCTCGGGGCGGTTGTTCAAGCCGTGTATGGGCGGCATGGCGGCATTTGGCAAGCCGAACCGCGCCGATGGCCGAGCCGTTTCGCGCACCACGTTGGAACGCATCGCGGCGGTGGTTCGCTGATGCGCTTACGCGTCGTTACTCTCAATGTCTGCAACACGGAAGGCGAACCGGCGCGCCTGGCGGCCATCAACCGGGAGCTGAGGCGGCTCGACCCCGATCTGTCGCTCTCCAGGACGTCGTCCAGACAGCCGATGTGAAATCCCTCGATACGCTGCCGATGGTCTTGATTTGCATGCCACGCATCAGGCCTCGTCGTCGACCTCGAAGTTGGCAGCGACGGCTGAGGATGGCAGGTCGAGAAGCCTGCCAAAAGGGGGAGGGGGATGGCCGGTACCGCAGGGGGCGGGGGGTTGGGATGGGGTTGCCTGAAGCACCGGCCAAAGCGGGACAAGTCCCACGCCCACAAGCTAGCAGAGCTTGGATCGGTTCATATGGTGTGATCGCGGAACTGGCGCAAAAGCGCTTTCACATCCCCGCGCAGCCGTCGGCAACGAGCCCGCAACCGGGGGTTTCCGGTCGGTTGGTGGATTGCGCAAGCGTCGGTTGAAGGCGCTGCGTGAGGCTGTCGTTTTTAGTGCGGTTCGAGTGCTATGCGCTCAGCGACAGGTGCTCAAGGCAGGGCAATCGCGTGGCGCCACCACATGCGATTGTCCTGCTTACGCCACCGGCAGCGTTCGCCCCGCAATCAGATCCGCAGCCTTCTCCGCAATCATGACCACGGCGGCGTTGGTGTTCGACGACACGATGCTTGGCATGACCGAGCTGTCGCAGACACGCAGGCCTTGCAGACCGCGCACGCGCAGCTCGGGATCGACGACGCTGTCGGCATCGCCGCCCATCCGGCAGGTGCCGACTGGGTGATAGGCGCTGCGGCCATGTTCTCGGGCGAAGGCTTCGAGTGCTGAGCGCCCCTGCATCGCCTTGCCGGGCAGATGCTCGCGGCTGATGTATCTGGCGAAGGCTGGCTGCGACAGGATTTCGCGGCTGATCTCGATGCCGTCGATGGCGCGTTCGAGATCATAGCGCTCGGCGAACGGGTTGGGGTCGATGATGGGCGCATCGCGCAGGTCCGCGGACTTGAGCGTGACGCTGCCGCGCGAACGCGGGCGCACATGGTAGGAGTTCAGCGTGCAGCCATTGCCGCCGGGAACCGAGCCGATGCCTTCCTCAACGCCGGCGCCGGGCAGGAAATGGAACTGGATGTCCGGCGTCTTCTCCGCGCGGTCGCCCCACCAGAAGCCGCCGGCCTCGACGATGTTGGAGGCCACCGGCCCCTTGCCGAACAGCGCATATTCAAGACCGGCGACCGCTTGCCAGCGCTTCTTCTTGTAACGGTCGATGCCGTGCGGTCCGTTGAGCTCGGCGACGACATCGACGTCCATGTGATCGTGCAGATTCTGGCCGACGTTTTTGGAATCGTGGACCACCTCGATGCCGTGATGGCCGAGATGCACGGCCGGGCCGATGCCGGACAGCATCAGCAATTTCGGCGAGCCGATGGCGCCGGCGGCGACGATGACTTCGCGCTCGGCGCGGAGCAGTTCGGTGCGGCCATTGACGATGATCTCGACACCGATGGCGCGGCCGTTCTCGACCACGATGCGGCTGACGGAGGCGTCGGTGCGTAGCGTCAGATTCTTGCGGCCGAGCGCCGGCTTCAGATAGGCGACCGCCGTGCTCGAGCGTTTCCCCCGACGCGTCGTCGTCTGGTAGAAGCCGGCGCCCGCCTGCTCACCGGCGTTGAAGTCGGCGCGGAAAGGAAGGCCCGCCTGCTGCGCCGCCTTGACGAAGATGCGGGTCAGCGGATGCGGCGCGCCGCTGGAGACGCCGAGCGGGCCGTCAATGCCATGCTGCGCATCGGCAAAAGTGTCGTTGCCCTCGGAGCGGACGAAGTAGGGCAGCACGTCGGCATAGCTCCAGCCGGCACAGCCGGCGTCAGCCGCCCAGCCGTCATAATCCTGCGGGCAACCGCGGGTGAACACCTGGGCGTTGATCGAGGAGCCCCCGCCCAGCACGCGGGCCTGCGGATAGACCATGGTGCGGCCGTCGATTTCCTTGCCGGGCGCGGTGTCATAGCCCCAGATCAGCGGCCCCGACGTCATCTTGAAGAAGCCGACCGGCAGATGGATGTAGCGATCGGTGTCGGGCGGACCGGCCTCGAGCAGCACGACGGACACGTCCGGGTCCTCGCTCAGCCGGGCGGCCAGAATGCAGCCAGCCGAACCGCCGCCGACAATGATGTAATCCGTCATTTCCACTCCCGGGTTCTCTTTGTTGGAGCATGATCTCCCGGACAAAACGGTTTCCCGATTTGTCCGAGAAAACCGGTTCCCACTTCTAGGGATCATGCTCCGGCGGGCGATGAAAATCACCGCCCTCCTCTTGCGCGCGACGATCTCAAGTCGCTTGTGCCGCGTCAAGAGAAAGGGTATGGTTATCGTGTTGAAGGGTTGTCGTACAAGTGGAGGAGCTTGACGATCCTCACCAGGAGGTCCCGGCCGCGCTCCCTGCGCAAGATGCCGGGCGGAACAGAATTCAATCGGGAGGTTTCGAGGTATGAACGACACGAAGAATTTTGCGGTCAACCGGCGCACGCTGATGATGGGCGCCACCGCCGGCGTGGCGGCACTCGCCATGCCGAGCGTGCTGCGCGCGCAGGACAAGCCGACTCTGGTGACGTCGATCCGCTCGCTGTCCAACCCCTATCACGCGGTGTGGAAGACCGGCGCCGAAGCGTATGCCAAATGGGCCGGGCTGGAACACGTCACGCTGGTTTCGGAAGGCAACAGCGAGAAGGGCATTGCCGACATCAAGGCGATGCTGGCCAAGACCGGCGGCAACATGGTGCTGAATTCCGATCCCAACGACACGCCCGATGCGCGCCCGATCGTCGAGGCCTGCGCCAAGGCCGGCGCCTATGTGGTGACGCAGTGGAACAAGCCTGGGGATCTGCACCCGAAGGATTTCAACCCGAACTATGTCTCGCATATCGAGTTCGACGGCATCGACAGCGGCAAGACCATCGCCGAGATCCTGTTCAAGACCATTGGCGGCAAGGGCGGCATCGTCGCACTCGGCGGCCTGATCTCGACCACGGCGGCGATCGAACGCAAGAAGGGCCTCGATGCGGCGCTCGCCGCCAACCCGGACATCAAGCTGCTCGACTTTCAGGTCGCCAACTGGAAGTCGACCGAAGCCTTCGACCTGATGGGCAATCTGCTCACCCGCTTCGGCGACGACATCAAGGGCATCTGGGCGGCCAATGACGATATGGGCTCCGGCGCACTGGAAGCGCTGCGTGCCGAAAATCTCGCCGGCAAGGTGCCGATCGTCGGCGTCGACGGCATCAAGACGGCGGTCGATGCGGTGCGCACCGGCGAGTTCGCCTGCACGGTCACTTCGGATCCGTTCTGGCAGGGCGGCATGGGTCTAGCCATCGGCTACAACGCCAAGATCGGCAAGTTCGACCCGACCAAGGAGCCGCCGGAGCACCGTGAGTTCTACGGCAAGGCGGTGCTGATCTCGCACGACAATGTCGAGGAGTATTACAAGACCAATGTCGATGCGAAGCCCGAGATCGACTGGAACGATCTGTGGGCCCGGGTCACCGGAGCAATCCGTACCTGATCCATCGGAGTGGGCTGCACCTCCCTGGCGGCCCGCTTCCTCCCGCAGCCGTCGCGATCCCCTTGTCGCGACGGCTGTCACCAGCAGACGGGAAGCGGTTTCTTGACAATCCATACAGAACCCCTGAAGTCCGTTTCGGACATCGAGCGGACGACGCCCATGACACCGTTCCCCGGCCGGATCGCGACATTCCTGGGCGGCAGGCGCTGGCGCAGCCTGGCGCCGCTGGCGGTGCTGATTGTACTCTGCGTACTCATCGCCATTGCCAACCCCAATTTCATCGAGCTGCGCAATCTGGTGCGGCTTGCGAATTCCGCCGCCGTGCCGCTGACGCTGGCGATGGGGCTGACCTTCATCATCCTGATGGGCAGCATCGACCTCGCAGTCGAAGGCACGCTTTCGGTGGCGGCGATGGTGCTTGTGCTGCTCGCCGCCAATGACGGCAACGGCAACGACTATGGCTGGTGGGCGGTGCTCGCTGCCATCGCCGCCGGCACCGCCATGGGCTTCGTCAGCGGTCTCGTCCAGGCCATGCTGCGCATCCCGTCCTTCATGGGCACGCTCGGCATGTGGTTCATCGGCCTCGGCCTGTCGGTCTATATGCTGGGCGGCACGGCGATCAAGCTGAACGACGCCTCGATCCGCGACCTGGCCTTGCACCGTTTCCTCGGCCTGCCGGTGGCGGTCTGGGTTGCGTTCGGCGCGTTCCTGCTCGCCACCGTCATCCAGTATCACACCAAGCTCGGCCGCCACATATTGGCGATCGGCGGCGACGAGGATGTCGCCAAGCTCTCGGGCGTCAATGTCGTGCGCGTGCGCATCACCGCTTTTGCGCTGGCCGGTTTCTTCTTCGGCATTGCCGGTGTGCTTGCCGCCGCACAGCTCGGCCAGTCGCACGCCGTCATCGGCGACGGCAGGCTGTTTGCAGCGGTCACCGCAGTGGTCGTCGGCGGCACCGCTTTGACCGGCGGCGAGGGCGGCGTCGTCAACACGCTGATCGGTGTGCTGATCGTCACCGTGCTTGCCAATGGCATGATCCTGCTCGGCATCTCGCCCTACATCCAGCAGACGGTGCAGGGTCTGATGATCATCGCCGCGGTGGCGCTGTCGCTCGACCGTGTCCGCCTGAAAATCGTCAAGTGAACGCCATGCTGCAGGCGTCCAACATCATCAAGAATTTCCCCGGCGTCCAGGCGCTGCGCGACGTCTCCATCGAGGTGCGGCCCAATGAAGTTGTCGGGCTGATCGGCGAGAACGGCGCCGGCAAGTCGACGCTGATGCGGGTGCTGGCCGGCGGCTACCGGCCGGATGGCGGCTCGCTCACGCTGGATGGCGAACAGCTGCGCATGCGCAACGCCCGTGATGCGGCCAGGCATGGCATCGGCATGGTGTTCCAGGAGCAGTCGCTGGTGCTGAACCTGACGGTTGCCGAAAACATCTATCTCGGCGAAGAGGACCGCTTCACCCGCTTCGGCCTCGTCAATTGGCGCGCCATGAACGCGGCGGCGCGGCGGCAACTGGCCAAGATCGGCATCGACATCGACGTCACCGCGCGCACCTCCGAACTCACCTTCGCCGCACGCCAGATGGTCGAGCTCGCCAAGGCGCTGACCTTGGAGGAAGTGGTCGAGCGGCAGTTGCTCATCCTGCTCGACGAGCCGACCTCGGTGCTCAACGCCGCTGATATCGAGGTGCTGTTCGCGCGGGTGCGCTCGCTTAAATCCCGCGCCAGTTTTGTGTTCGTCTCGCACCGCCTCGACGAGGTGCTCAACATCTCCGACCGTGTCTACACGATGAAGGACGGCGCGGTCGTCGCCGAGCACCGCGCAGCTGAAGTCACCGCGCCGGAGCTGCACGAGATCATGGTCGGGCGCGGCCTGCAGGCCGAATATTACCGCGAGGCCCGCCAGCTCGCGCCGCGCGATATCGTGATGGTCGAGGCCAAGGGGCTTGGCGCCAACGGTTACTATCACGGCGTCGATCTCTCGATCCGGGCCGGCGAGATTGTCGGCATTGCCGGCGTCGTCGGCTCCGGCCGCGAGGAGGTGACGCGCACCGTTGGCGGCTTCGTCCAGCATGATGCCGGCGAGATGAAAATCGCCGGCGATGCCGTGCGCTTCTCCTCGCCGGAGCCGGCTGTGCGCAAGGGCATCGGCTATGTCCCGCGCGAGCGCCGGCTCGAAGGGCTGGTGATGTTCCTGTCGATCGCGGAGAACATTTCGCTGGCCGATCTCTCCAGCGTCATGCGCCATGGCGCCATCGACTATGGCAAGGAGCGCCGGCTTGCCGCCGACTGGATCAAGCGGCTGCGCATCAAGGCGCCCGGTCCCGATGCCGCCTGCCGCAAGCTCAGCGGCGGCAACCAGCAGAAGGTGGTGCTGGCGCGCTGGATGACGGCGGGCTCGCGCATCCTGGTGCTCGACCATCCCACACGCGGCCTCGATGTCGGCGCCAAGGAGGAGGTCTACGAATTGGTGCGCGACCTCTCCGCGCAAGGCGTGGCGATCCTTTTGATTTCCGACACGCTGGAGGAAACGATCGGCCTGTCGCACCAGGTGCTGGTGATGCGCGATGGTGCAATCACCGCGCGCTTCGATGCCAGTCCGGGCAACAAGCCGAACCAGGTCGATCTTCTCAGGGCAATGGTGTGAGCCGATGAATGAAGCGTTCTCCATCAGGCGGGTTTTCGGAGGCAAGTGGACGCAAGGCGCTATTCCGCTGGTGCTGCTTGTCGGCCTGCTTTTGATCATCGAGATCGCCGCGCCCGGCTTCCTGACCGGCGAGACCGTGGCGCTTTTGTTTGCCAACACCGCCGTGCTGTTCATCCTGGCGACCGGCGTCACCTTCGCCATCCTACTTGGCGGCATCGATTTGTCGATCCAGGCGGTGGCATCGCTGGCCAGCGTCATCCTGGCGCAATTGCTGCCTTCGCTCGGCCTTGCCGCCTTTCCGGTGGCGATCCTGTCGGGGCTCGCCTTCGGCGTGTTGAGCGGCGTCGTTCACGTCAAGCTGCGCGTGCCGTCCTTCGTCGCGACGCTCGCCACCGGCGGCGTGGTCACCGGCCTGGCGCTGTGGGTCTCCAATGGCCGCGCCATCACCATCGAGGAGGCTGGTCGCGAAAACACCGCCTGGATCAACGCCACTGTCGCCGGCATTCCCGTGGTGGTGCTGATTTCGACGGTGATCGGCATCGCCGCCTTTCTGGCGCTGCGCTACACGCGCTTCGGCCGCCAGGCGATTGCGGTCGGCGCCGGCGAACCGGCGGCGTGGGCGGCGGGCATCAATGTCGACCGCACCAAGATCATCGCCTTTGCCGCGTCGGGTATGCTCGCGGCCATCGCCGGCATCGTGCTGGCAGCCAGGCTGTCGAGCGGTTCGCCGGTGCTGGCCAACCAGCTGCTGCTGCCGGCCATCGCCGCCGTCATCGTCGGCGGCACGGCGATCACCGGCGGGCTCGGCGGCGTTGCCCGCACGGCGGTCGGCGCGCTGATCATCTCGATCGTGCGCATCGGCATGACCTTTGTCGGCGTCAACATTTTCCTGGAAAACATGGTGTTCGGCGCGGTGCTGATCGCTGCCGTCGCCATTACCATCGACCGCAGCAAGATCGCGGTCATCAAGTGATCCCGCCTCCCAGGCAAGCGCGGACAGGACGGGACCGCATCGGCGCGAGGCCGATGCGGTCCGGCCCCATCGGATCACATTGTGTCGAGGCCGATCAGCTCGATCTTGTAGCCGTCGGGGTCTTCGACGAAAGCGATGTGGGTGGTGCCGTGCTGCATCGGGCCGGGCTTGCGCGGGATCTTGGCGCCGCGCTTTTCCAGTTCGGCGCAGACGGCGTAGATGTCGTTGACGCCGAGCGCCAGATGGCCGAAGCCGGTGCCGATCTCGTAGGGTTCGTCGCGGCCCCAGTTCAGCGTCAGCTCGACGACGGCTTCCTTGTCCTCGGGGCCATAGCCGACAAAGGCGTTGGTGAACTTGCCGCCGGGGTAGTCGTCGCGACGCAGCAGGGTCATGCCGAGCACCTCGGTGTAGAAGGCGATCGACTTGTCGAGGTCGAGCACCCTGATCATGGTGTGCATATAGCGAAAGCCCGGGGCGTCGCTCATTGGGGAAGTCCTCCGAATTCTGTGATTTGCGAGTCTGATCATCCACATCGAACGCTTGGCGGCAAGATGGCCTCGCTTGATGTTCTCAATCAGGGTTGTATGATAACACGACAACGCCGGTATTTGTCCAGTCGTTTTGCCGAGGGGCCCAGAGCCAATCCATGAATGCCGTGCCGCCAACCTCCGCATCGCAGATCGCAGCCCTGGCCGGCCTGCTGCCGAATGGCGGGCTGCTGACCGACGAAGAGGATCTGGCGCGCTACAGCCGCGATTGGTCGGGCGATCATTTCGGCCGGCCGCTGGCCGTGGCGCGGCCCTCTTCGGTGGAGGAAATGTCGGCGCTGATGCGGTTCTGCCATGCCGAGCGCATTCCGGTCGTGCCGCAAGGCGGGTTGACCGGGCTCGTCGGCGCCGCAGTGGCGGCGGATGGCGGCGAGATCGTCATCTCGCTGGAGCGCATGAACAAGATTCGCTCGATCAGCCCGACCGACTTCGCCATGGTGGTCGAGGCCGGCTGCATTCTCGAGGACGCCAAGCGCGCCGCCGAAGCGAGCGACTGCCTGCTGCCGATCACTTTCGGCGCGCAGGGCAGCTGCCGCATCGGCGGCAATGTCGCCACCAATGCCGGCGGCTTCAACGTGCTGCGCTACGGCATGACGCGCGACCTGGTGCTTGGCCTCGAAGTGGTGCTGGCCGACGGCCGCATCTGGAACGGGCTGAAAGTGCTGCGCAAGGACAATCGCGGCTATGATCTGAAGCAGATCTTCATCGGCTCGGAGGGCACGCTCGGCATCGTCACCGCGGCGGCGCTGAAACTATTCCCCAAGCCGACGCAGATCGAAACCGCGCTGGTTGGCCTGCGCTCCGTCGAGGACGCGATGGCACTCTATGCAAGGGCGCGGCGCGATTGCAGCGATTTGCTCACCGCCTTCGAACTGATCCTGCGCGGCGGCATCGAGATCACCATGCGCGAAGGCCAGGATTTTCCCGATCCGCTCAGCCAGCCCTATCCCGTCTATGTGCTGATCGAGGTGTCGTCGGGCGGGCTGATCGACCTCTCCGATATGCTGCTGGGGTTTCTCGGCAGCGTCGAGGACATCGTCGAGGACGGCGTCATCGCTTCGACCAGGGCTCAAGGTGAGCGGTTGTGGCTCTACCGCGAGATCATGGTCGAGCGGCAAGGCAGGGGCGGGCGCTACCTGCGCACCGATGTGTCGGTGCCGATCTCCAGGCTTGCCGATTTCGTCACCGATGCGCTGGCCGCCTTGGAGAAAGCCCGGCCCGACGCCCTGGCTGTCACCTACGGCCATGTCGGCGACGGCAACATCCACCTCAACGTCGTGCCGCCGGAAGGCATGGGCACCGAGGCGATGGAACATCTGTTCGAGCAGGCGGAAGCCGAGATCTTCACCGTCGTCGATCGCTATGGCGGCTCGATCAGCGCCGAGCACGGCATCGGCCGGGTCAAGCAGAAGGCGTTCCTCGAACGCATCGATCCGGTGACGCTCGACCTCGCCGCCGGCATCAAGGACGCATTCGACCCGCGCCACATTCTCAGCAACGGCCGCATTCTGGCGTCCGCACCCGCCGTCGACTATAGGTGAGCGATGACGCTGAAACTCGACAAGGTCAATCGCGGCCCACACCTCTCCACTCTGGTGGCCAGTTCCATCTCGCGCGAGATCGCGCAAGGCCGGCTGAAGCCGGGTGACCAACTGCCGACCGAACAGGCGCTGGCGACCACATTCGGCGTCAGCCGCAACGTCGTGCGCGAGGCGATCGCGCGGCTGCGCTCGGAAGGCCGCATCTGGTCGCAGCAGGGGCGCGGCGCCTTCGTGGTCGAGACCACCAACCCGACGGTGCTGACCATCGACCATGAGACGCTGCAGCGCGCCGATTCCTTCCGCAACCTGTTCGAACTGCGCGGCATCCTCGAAGTGCAGGCCGCAGCCCTTGCCGCGAAGCGGCGCAGCGACGCCGATCTCAAAGCCATGGGCGATGCGCTATCCGGCATGCGCGCCGCACCCTATGGCAGCGTCGCCTGGCTGCGCAGCGACCTCGAATTCCACCGCACCGTCGCCGAGGCGACGCGCAATTCCTACATGGGCCAGTTCCTGGTCTTCGTTTCCGAGCGCGTCCGCGAAAGCATTCTCGCCGCCGGCAACCAGCAGAAGTCGGACGACATGGCCCGCATTACGCTGGGCGAACACGAGCGCATCCTGAGAGCGATCCGTGCCGGCGACGCCGAAGGGGCGCAAGCCGCGATGCGCGACCATCTGGCGGGCGCGGCGCTGCGGGTGGGGTTGCATGAGGGGGAAGCTGCGGAGATAGCGCCGGGGCCCGAGGCAGCGTCTCCGGTACGGCATTCGCGGTTGCGGAAGGCTGTGCGCGGGCAGGCTTAGGGATAGCCTTGCCTTGTCCGCGCGCTGGGCCAATCGCCTATGGCTGCGCTGACCCCCACTCCGTCTCGGCTTCGCCGAGCCACCTTGCCGGGGCGAGCCACGGGTCTCGCCCGTCCTTCGGACCCCCCATTTCATGGGGATGAGGAAATGCCATCTCCGAGATCGCAGCCCTTCAAAAGCTTGGGTTTCCTCTCCCCACGAATGTGGGGGTAGAGGTGGCTCGGCGAAGCCGAGACGGAGTGGGGGAGCGCCATATCAGATTTCACACGGTCGTCGGCTCACCAGCTCAGGGCCGGAGATAGGTCGCCACCCCACCGCGCTATTTCAACGGCAGAAACAGCTCAAGCACCACTTCGCGCACCGGTCCGTTCGACGAAAAGTGTCGCTGGCAATACACCGGAAAGTCGCGCGCCTCCTCGCCGCTGGCCGGAAGCCATTCGCGATAGAGGTAAAGTGCTGCCGGCTCGAGATTGTTGGTGTTGCCGGGGTAGCGCAGCACCGCGCAGCGTCCGCCGGGGATGACGCCGGCCTTCATCTGCGCGTCCTCGATCGGCCCACCCTCTACCGGCAGCTCGGTTCCGGCACAGATGTCCATGCTGTAATCGGCCGGGTTCGCCGGCTCCCTTTCGGAACGGAAGATGTTGAAGGTCGAACTGGTCTCGGGCGACAGGCCGGCGGCCTTGCGCCAGGCGATGAAGCGCTGGATGGTGTCCTGGAGCGTCGCCCGGTCGCCGCGATGCTCCATGATCGCCACCGGCGTCGGCGGCACATCGCGGATCATCACGTCGTCGGGTTCGAAGATTATCTGCATGAGCGTGGTCCTTGCTTTGTCGAGCGGCCCGAAGGCCATGAGCCACGCCCCCCAGTCGGGAGACTTCCGGAACGACGAAGGCGATTGTCCGAACCGTTGCCGAAAGGCGCGGGCGAAGGCATCCGGTGCGTCGTAGCCGGCATCCATCGCTATGTCGGTGACGCTTTGGGCGTCGCTCTCGGCAAGCCGGTACGAAGCGCGCTTCAGGCGGGCGAGCTGGACATAGCGATGCACGGACAAGCCGAAGGTTGACGTGAACTGCCGGTGGAAATGGTATTTCGAGAACGCCGCGACGCCGCTCAACGCTTCCAGGCCCAGATCTCCGTCCAGATGCTGGTCTATGTGGTCCAGCACCCGCTGCATCCGGGCTTGGTAGTTTTCAAGTGGCGTCATCAACGTCTCGTCCTGCGTGGCGACACCAGATAGGCGGTTCCGGACATGTCGCGCTCGACCGATCTTGCGGTTTGATAGGATGGGTTGGTGCTCGCCAGCCTACAGGCGCGCCTGATCTGCTCGAGAGTGAAGCGGCAGCGCCTGTGCCGGAGGTCGCACCTCCGGTGCGGCATTCAAGGCAAGGAAGGCTATCCGCAAGCAAACCGAGGGATAGGAGTTATGCCATTGGTGTCGGCCTGTCGCCGCGAAATAATAGGCCAGGTCGGCACCGAAAATTCAGATTACTCCAGAGATGGCGGGCTTTGGTGTTTCTTCGCTTCTATCCTCTGGATTGCTAAAGCCCGAATTAGAGGAACGAGGGCGGGTTCTGGCTGATCTGGCAGAGGCGATCCTGCGTGGCGAAAAAACGCTCGATCCTTGAACCATCCCACCGCCATATGCAGATCTATAAATTTCTTGGATCGCTCGCGAATATCTAAAACAGTAAGAACTTTATCAGTTCTGGTTGCGAATTTGGTCCAGTTAAAAAACGGCGTTATGCCGATACAGGTGTCACCGGTATCATCGAACTTCGCCGAGAAATGCGCCAGCTCGTGTCGTTTTCTGTAAGACTTAGAGAGTTTCGCAGAGAGCTGCGCCCACATGGTAGCTTCAATCTCATCGATGTCCTCTAAGGACATCAGCCGGTCGCAGATTGCCAGTCGTGTATCGAAACTGATGATCGCGTCAAAAACGGCATATGCTTTTTGTTGGGTTCTCATATCAGCCGCCGCCATGAACAGATTGGCTATCTGTAGTTCTACCAACGACCAATTTGAAAGTGCGACGCCTATGCTGCGCAAGGGGTCAGGATTTGAGGTCATGAGAGACACCAGTCAAAAAGAGGATAGAACCAAATTCAACGAGGGCGGGCATCGACGAGCATCTACGTTTTAATGCGTTTCTTTCGCGCAGCCTTGGTCTTATGGAAGCGCGGGCGGTCAGCAGACGGAAGCGCAGGAATAAGATTTTTGGCCATGAGAAAACGGAACAGTTCTATTCCCGCTTCGTAAATGAAGTCCGCGTCTTCCCTGAGCTTGGGTAGCGGCATTGGGATCATGTCAGCGCGAACGCTACCTCTTGCGCTCGTTTTGACGACAAAGACTTCACGCGTGCGCTCATCGGTGCACCAAAGGTTATGCGCGATATTGTTTCGCTTTTCGGCCGCCTTACCTACCAGTTCGATCAGCTCGTCGAGCTTGTCTAAGTCATCTAGATCGTCGAGCTTGATTTCTGCGACGGATTTTAAAACGTTCTCCCGGAGAGGCGCTGTCATATGGCTTGTAACAGCCCAGCCAAGCTCAGCGTCAACGCCAAGGCATCCGGCTATCGCCATTTGCAAATGGTCTTCGGTCTGCGCGTAGGCCGCACAGGCGAGGCCGATTGTTTGTAGGTGACGAAGCGGGATACTTCTCGGATCGAAATTTAAATTGCGAAATTTATCTTCCATGCCTGATACCCCCAAAAACAAAGACCAGGAAAAGCGCGACGAGGTGTTGCGCCGCTTGCCGAAGATGCCGCAGAAGCCAAAACCCTTGACCGCTGCGAAGAAAAGGAAGCTTGCCAAAAAGGCTTCTGGCTAAAGGACAACAACAATAGCCACAATGGCGCAAACCGCAGCGATTATTGCTGCAACAGCTGCCGCCCATGCGGCGTTTTTTGCGCTTCGGGCAATGCGTATCTGTTCCAAATTGGAGAGCGACGCACGATTGCGGTCCAAATCTTGAAGCCAGTCTTCTGCAAGGGCTCGCTTGTGTCCAACTTCGCCATATCGCTTGGTGACGACACGTGTCCGCACTTCACTCTCGCCAAGTTTATCCAGCTCGGCCCAAAACGATTCCTTAGTGAAAGTTTCTTGCGCCATTAGTAGTCCTCCCAGCCGAGACCCTACTTCTTTTTTCGCTTGTTTAGGAGTCGCTTCACCTTCTGCTTGGGCGAGACTGGCTTCACCAATCCGCCGATATGTAAGGCGCTTGTCGTGAGCCATGCGAAGCAGTCTTCGGCGCGCTCCGAACGGAGCCGCCGCGCTCGACCAGCGTACGCTACAGTTGACTTACGCTCGAATACGCGTTTGCCGCGCCTTATCGATCCGCCCCCTCACCCAGCTGACGGCTCCACCAGCGACACCCCGTTCAACCCCGCAACAATATCCGACAGCGCCGGCACGAATTTCTCGCCGTGGCCGGTGGTGACCGCCGTGGCAAAGCCATTGCGCACCGCAGCGCCGATCGGGTTGGCGATGCCGGCTGCTTGCGCGAAGGAGGCGAGGTAGGTCATGTCCTTGAGCGCGTTGCCGATGGCGAAGCGCTGGGCGTTTTCGTTGCGGTTCAAGACGAAATCGAAGAAGGCCTGGTAGAAGCCGCAATCCATTCGGCTGCCGGAGATGACGCTGTTGAAGACCTGCGGCGTCAGGCCGGCCTTGGCGCCGAGGCTAAGCGCTTCCGAATAGATCGCGGAATAGCCCATCGAGATGAAATTGTTGAGCAGCTTCATGGTGTGGCCGCTGCCGGTTGGGCCGGTGTGGACGATTCGAGCAGTGAAGGCTTCCAGCACCGGCCGTGCGCGGGCGACGATCTCGGCCGCACCGCCGACCATGACGTCGAGCTTGCCTTCCGTGGCTTCTTTGGGCGTGCGCGCCAGCGGCGCGTCGATCAGCGTTATGTCTTGCTGGGCGAGATCGGCGGCAAGCGCCGTCGTCGATGACGGGTTGGAGGTCGAGCAGTCGATGATCAGCAACGGCTTAGCTGCCGCAGCAAGGCCATCTTGGCCTTTGACCAGCGCTTCGACCTCGTGCGAGCCGGTGACGCACAGGATGACGATGTCGCTCGCGGTGGCGAGCGCGCGCGGGCTTGGCGCTTCGGTGGCGCCGGACGCGATCAGCCGGTCGGCGGCCGTGCGGCTGCGGTGGACATGCACCGTCAGCGGCCAGCCCTTGCGCAGCAGATTGTCGGCCATGCCGGCGCCCATGCTGCCCAGGCCGATGAAGCCGATGCGTTCTTTCATGCAATCCTCCCATGGCTCGTGCCAGCGGGCCGAACTTTCGTCACCTTGCGGCGGGCACCCGTCGATGCAATTCTTTGAATAAGATTCGGCCTTCGAACAAGAATCGAACCGGAGTGCCACCGATGGCGGAGCCCATGACTTTCGACGCCATACCGCAGGCGCCCAACCTGCGGACGGGTCTGGTCAACACGCTGATTGCGCAGATCGAATCCGGTGACCTTGCGCCGGGGCAGCGGCTGCCGACCGAGCAGGAGATTGTTGCTGCCACAGGCGTCAGCCGCACCGTGGTGCGCGAGGCGCTGGCGGCGCTGCGTGCGCGCGGGCTGATTACCACGCGCCAGGGGCTCGGCGCCTTCGTCGCCAAGGATCCGCCGCCGAAGATTTTTTCCGTGCTGCCCGACGATCTCGAATCGATCGACGAGGTGCTGCGCGTGCTCGAACTGCGCATGGGCATCGAGGTGGAGGCGACCGGTCTCGCCGCCGAACGGCGCAGCGAGGCGGCGCTTCAACAGATGAGCGCTCGGCTCGACGCGCTGGAGGCGGCGGTGCGTGCCGGCGGCTCCGGCTCGGAAGAGGATTTCGGCTTCCACCGCGCCATTCTCGCCGCGACGCAGAACCCGAATTTCACCCGGCTGTTCGACACGTTCGGCAGCGCCATGGTCCCGCGCCAGTGGACGCGGCTCGACCGGATGACGGAGGCCGAGCGGGAAAAATATCTCGACCGCATGCAGCGCGAGCACCGCGCCATTCTCGGGGCCATCGAAGCCAGGGACGTCAACGCCGCGCGCCGCGCCATGCGCAGCCATCTGACCAAAAGCTATGCCCGCTTCGAGGATCTGCGCGACAAGGCTGTTCACGATTAGGAGCCGACCACGGTTGACGGACTGCTCATCCGGCGACCCCGCCGAGATAAAGTTCGCGCATCGACGACATGTTCCTCCCGGCCTCAAATCGTTGCAGTCTTACCCCGTTGTCATACAACCCTGTAATCTGGTAAATCCCAGGAAGAGGGATGTCAATCGCGTTGCCATGCGGTATGAGGCTCCCGAAATCAGAACCGTCATCAAAGCCGCAAGTCAGGAAGCAAAATGCAGTCACGGAAATTTGGCCGTACCGGCAGATCAGTCAGCGAGATCGGCTTCGGCGCCTGGGCGATCGGCGCCGCCTGGGGCGAGGTCAATGACGACGATGCGGTCGCCGCCCTGCATGCCGCGCTCGATGCCGGCGTCAGCTTCCTCGACACCGCCGACGTCTATGGCGACGGCCGTTCGGAAAAGCTGATCGCACGGGTGATGAAGGAACGCGGTGGCGCGCGCCCGTTCATCGCCACCAAGGCCGGACGGCGGCTGCCGAAGCAGACGGTCGAGGGCTACAGCGTCGAGAACCTCACCGGCTGGATCGACCGCAGCCTGAAATACCTCGAGACCGACACGCTGGACCTGGTGCAACTGCATTGCCCCTCGACGGATCTCTACTATCATCCGGAGGTGTTCGAGCGTCTCGACAAGCTCACCGAGCAGGGCAAGATCCGCAATTACGGCGTCAGCGTCGAGCGCGTCGAAGAGGCGCTGAAGGCGATGCAATATCCCGGTGTCGTCAGCGTGCAGATCATCTTCAACGCCTTCCGCCAGCGCCCGGCCGAGCTGTTCTTCGACCAGGCGAAGAAGAACGATGTCGCCATCATCGCCCGCGTGCCGCTGGCCAGCGGCCTGCTGTCAGGCAAGTTCAAGGCGGACACCAAGTTCGAGAGCACCGATCATCGCCTGTTCAACAGGAATGGCGAAGCCTTCGATGTCGGCGAGACGTTTTCGGGCGTGCCCTATGAGGTCGGCCTGGCGGCCGTCGAGAAGGTGCGGCCGCTGGTGTCAGGCGACACCACGATGGCGAAATTCGCTCTGCGCTGGATCCTGATGTTCGACGCTGTGACGGTTGTCATCCCCGGCGCCCGCAATCCGGCGCAGGCGGTTTCCAATGCGGAAGCGGCGGAGCTTGCGCCGTTGTCCTCCGAGTTGATGGCCAAGGTGAAGGCGGTTTACGACGAGAACATCAAGCCCTACGTGCATCAGCGCTGGTAACCAGCGCCTGCCGGCCTCGACCGGCTGACTGACAAGAGGTCGGCCGGGCGCAAATTGCGCTCGTCGTTACAAGCTGTGCAGCGGATCCTGTGATCCACCGGGTCATTTAATCGGTCGCGCCGCTTGTTATTGTGCAGTGCAGCAACGATATTGCTGCGTGTGCGTTGTGTGCACGAGTCTGCCCATTCCGGCGCGCAAGGATAGCGATTTGCGAGACATATCCGATACGATCGCCCGGCTGAGCGCGATGCGCGGCCGGCCAGCCGGTGCAGGGCTGAGCAAGGACGACCACCTGTCCGAGATGACAGGGTTCGGGTCCAATCCCGGCGCCTTGCGCGCGCGGTTTTATCTCCCTGAAAACCTGCCGAAGGAGGCAGCGCTGGTCGTGGTGCTGCATGGCTGTACCCAGACTGCCGCCGCGTACGATCATGGCTCCGGCTGGACCGAACTTGCCGACGAGCAGGGTTTTGCCGTGCTTTTCCCCGAGCAGCAGCGCGCCAACAACGCCAATCTTTGCTTCAACTGGTTCGTGCCGGGCGATATAAGCCGCGACAGCGGCGAGGCGCTGTCCATCCGCCAGATGATCGAGGCGGCGGTGGTCACCCACGGTCTCGACCGCAAGCGGATCTTCGTCACCGGTCTTTCCGCCGGCGGCGCCATGGCGGCGGTGATGCTGGCGACCTACCCGGACGTGTTTGCCGGCGGCGCGATCATTGCCGGGCTTGCCTATGGCAGCGCCTCGACCATCCCCGAAGCCTTCGACCGCATGCGTGGCCATGGCGGCCCGTCCAGAACCGACCTGCAGCGTCTGTTGCGGGAGGCTTCGCCGCACAAGGGGCCGTGGCCGAGGATTTCGATCTGGCAGGGCTCGGCCGACACGACCGTGGTGCCTTCCAATGCCGACGCGGTGCTGGCGCAATGGCATGGCGTGCACGGCCTCGCTCAAGCCCCGACACGCAAGGAAAAGGTCGACGGTCAGAGCCGAAAAGTCTGGTCCGATGGCAAAGGCCGCGACGTGGTCGAGGCATACAGCATTGCCGGCATGGGCCATGGCACACCATTGCAGGCGAGCGGCGACAATGCTCTCGGCAAAGCAGGGCCGTTCATGCTGGATGTCGGGATTTCCTCGACGCGCCACATCGCCCGTTTCTGGGGGCTGACGAAGCCAGAGGTACGACGCACGGCGAAAGCCAAGGCCGCTTCAGGCACTGCATTGCAGCCTTTCTCGCCGAAGGAAAAACCGCGAGCTGTCCGTGTCGATCCGGCCCCGGAGCCTGTCAATCCGCCAGGCGGTCCGGCGGGCGGGATTACCAAGGTCATCGAGGACGCGCTGCGGGCAGCGGGATTGATGCGCTGAGGCGGAGGCTCGCCCCGCACGAAGGACAAGGGCAAGCACCAGCATCATTATCGCAGCAGGCCTTCGTCCTCGAACGCATCCCAGCCCTTCAGTCCGGGCGGCGGGCCCTCCGTGTCCCGGGCGTTCCTCGCAGTGCGCGCTTGGCCGGTGCCCTTTCCCGCGCGCGTCAGCGCGGCCTTGCCCGCGCCGCGCCGCCTGTTCTCGGCGGCTTCCTGGACATCCTGCTCTCTCCACACGGTTGCCAAATCGCGGTCCAGGACGTCCTCGATGTGCCGCGGGTCGAAAACGTGGAAGGTGACAGACTTTGATCGACCACGCATCTTGACCGTGCGTGTGCCGGTGCTTTGCAGCCGACCGTCCTTGAGCCATTTGTGGCGTTCGCGCGAAGAGATCGTAAGGATATCCTCGACCTCGCGTGGAAGCACAGGCAGCGCTTCCACTCCCTCCAATGTTTTGGAGATACTGGCAGAGGCGGCCTTGAACGCTTCCGCTTCGGATCTCGACATTCGCAATGCGATGCGGCCCGTCTCGGCCTTGACGTGCTTCCTGACTGCCCATGGCAGGCGGGCTCTGATTTCACGTTCGATCCCCTTGGAGCGCACGGCGGACCCGAGTGTCGCTGACGGCGACAACGGCCATTCGGCAATCAGTTGCGGGGACGGGCTCATGCTTTCCTGGGGCTGGGTTCGTTGGTTCGACGTTAACACGGCGAGAGCCGGTCAAGCCAAGGCAACAGCGAAAAGGGGCAGGTCCGATGAGAACCCGCCCCTTATGGCCGAATCTGAACGTCGCTTGCAGCGCGCCGACAGCACCTTCGGCCCCGCCGCCGTACGGCGACGGGGCTCGATGATCAGAGTGGGCTGGCGTTGCGCGTTCTGTCGCGCTCGGCCTCGATGTCGGTGTAGGGGTCGGCATCGGCATCGAAGCCGGTCCAGCCACCGGCTTCATAGGCGCGTCGGCGGTCTTGCAGATCGACCGAGTTGGACTCGCCAAGAATACGCTCGGCCTCATCGGCGAGTTCGTCACTGACCCTGGCGGTCACCATCGTGCCACCGCGGCGAACGCCCTCCGCATAGACATGCGCATCCCTTTCGGGGACGCCTGACTCGGTCAGCGCCCCGACGATGCCACCGGCAGCGCCACCGACGACCGCGCCGCCAACGGCGCCGACCGCGGTGGCGGCCAGCCATCCTGCGGCCACGACAGGACCGACGCCCGGAATGGCCATGATGCCGAGCCCTGTCAGAAGCCCGCCGGCGCCGCCAATGACGGCTCCGAGACCGGCGCCGCCGGCTGCATCCTCGGCGGCGTTGGAAGTGTCGCCGTCGTCGTACCAGTCATCCGAATTGTTGGCGACGATGCTGATGTCGGCCTGCGGCACGCCGATTGCCTCCAGTTCGCCGACGGCATCGGAGGCATCATCGTAGTTGTCGAAAAGTCCGGTTACGGTTTTCATGGTCTTGATCTCCTCGTTCTGGTTCAGAGGGTTCAGTTCGCGCCGGCAACGACGTTGCCCTGATAATCGAGCGCCACGGTCGTGGTCTTGCCATCCTTGGTGGCCTGACCGCGCCAGATGCCCTGGTCGTCTTTGGTCAGCTTGGACACGCCGGAGAAGCCGGCATCCTGAATGCGGCTCTTCGCCTGATCCTCGGTGAAGCTGTTGGCACCCGGGACCGGGGCGGCCGGATTGGTGGTGTCGGTCGTGCTCACGGCCGGGGTGGTGGAGCTGGTGGTCGACGATGCATTGTCGGTGGAAGCGATCTTCTCGACCATTTCCTGATGCATTTTGAGCGTCGGCAAGGTCTCGGAGGCGAAGGTCTTCAACTGCGCGTTGTCGCCGTCCTTGGCATAGCTCTCGAACAGCGTGACCGCCTCCGAATGCGCATCGCGCTGCATCTGGACATAGGGCTTGTCGACGGCATCGTTGGCATTCTGCAGAGCCTCCAGATCGGCCTTGTGCTTGGCGTCCAGCTCCGTCGGCACTTTCAGCTTCTGTTCGCCGGCGATGGTCGCAAGCTTGGCGTTGGCGGCGCCGTGATCGTCGATCATCTTCTTGGCGAAATCCTTGACGCCTTGATCCTGGGCCTTGCCTTCTGCGATCTTGCTGGAGTCCACTTCGAACAGGCCGCCGATGGCAGCCTTGTCGACAAAGTCCTGAGCACTGTCGGCGGCGAAGGCGGGCAGGGCGAAGACCATGGCTGTGGCGGTGGCCAGCGAAGCTAGAGGAACACGTGTTTTCATGGACAGAAATCCTCGTTGGGGCACACATCGTGCTGTGAGCCTAACCAGTGCGGCCAAGCTTTGTTCCGCCGCCCAAGCGTTATAGCCGGGAGGGTCGATGCCGCGATCATGGCCCCTCGTCAGCGGCTTTTTGCGCCTATGCCATGCCGACGCTGAGGACGGCGACCCGCTCGATGGGCGCCTTGCAAGTCGATCAAAAAGGGAAACGAGGCCCTTCGCCGCCGGCAAGTGAACACCGCCCGCGGTGACCTATCGAGGTTCAGCGATCGTTGCGTTCGAGGCGGCGCGCCACCTCTGTCTGGGCGACCTGGAGCAGCGTGTCTATTTCGAACATCGCCGCCGCATGGCCGCCGTCGCGAATGACACGGCGGGCGCGGTGTAGCAGATCGGAGACCGTCCGCAGCGTTTCAGCATGGCTCGATCGATTCGACAAATGCGTGCCCTCCATCAGCCACAACCGTTGGATCGGGAGAGTGTTCCCAAAGTTGGCGGCCGGCCGGGTGAATGACTGTGAGCGCAGGGGGCGGAACCATCCTTGTCCGTTGGCCGTTCCCCCTGCCTCAACGAGAGGAACAGCCATGGCCGACAACGACACCCCGAAGGATACCGCGAAGGAAACCCCGAAGGACACCCCGAAGGACACCCCGAAGATGTCCGCCCGAGAGGCCCAGGAGGCCCTGGAGAAGCAGGTTGCATCGCTGAAGCGCGAGATCAGCAAGATCAACCGGACGCTTGCCGACCGTGCAGAAGATGCCGTCGGCGAAGCCGGCGGCTGGTATGGCAGCGCGACCGAGCGCGCGGCACGGGCAACGCAGCAGCTGAGATCGCAGGCGCAGACGGTGTCCGAAGCCGTCCAGCAAAATCCCGGCACCATCAGCAGCGCTTTCGTGCTTGGCGGCATTGCCGGGTTGTTGATCGGCATGCTGCTCGGGCAAAGCCAGGAACGCGACCGAAGCTGGTTCTAGCGGCGTATCTTATGAATATTGCGCCCGCCGGCTTTGCTGGCGGGCTTTGCATGGACGCCAGATCACTGTGGCTTTGAGTGAAAAACTCCCCGCTCGGGTAAACGGGATTTGTGGTCGGCGCCGCCCGCGCGGCGCCCTCGACAGGTGAGTTGAGTTTCCCTGCCGCGGTCGTATGTTGTTGACCGCAGTGGAGGATCACAAATGCCCATTCGACGCAAAGCCACCGAGGCCGGCGTTTTGCAGCCATCCGAACTCGAGCTGTTGGGCCGTGTATTCGAGCAGCTTAAGCGCGACGGTCAGTCGCCCGAAGCACGCGACGCCATCGCATCCCGGATTATCGCGAACTATATGGCCGGCGTGGTCGACGAAGCCGAGCTCGTCAGTCTTTCGAGGCAACCGCTGGGCCGGTAGCGCGCTTTCCATTCCGGGTTCAGAAGAGTTTCAGGTCGTCAAATCAGAGGGATAAGGCAATGCCGGCTGACCCACCGATAGAGCGACGGTCGCATATCCGTGATCTTGTTCTGAAGGAAGCGACAATCCGCGTTGGCGACGCCAGTATCAATTGTCTGGTTTGCAACCAGCACGCCCACGGTGCGGAGCTGCGGGTGAAGGCCGATATCGCAATCCCCGACCGTTTCGTGCTTCACGTGCCGGTCGATCATACCAGCTATCGCGCCGTGGTGCGGTGGAGACGGAACGAGCGACTTGGGGTGCAGCTTGATTCGGGAAGGCAGGCGTAGATGGCGGTAGCCGGACGGATCACCCAGCTGTTCAAGTCCAGGGTTGATGGGACAAGGCAGGGCGCGTTTGCGGCACGAACGCTTCTTTCCATGCTGCTTGCGATTTGCAATCAGTTGCTATAGCGTCTCACTGCTTGCAAATTACAAGCGGTTAATCCGTGAACCGACTATGTGAAGGCGCTGCTTATGGCCAAACTTATCTTGGGAATGAACGTTTCCATCGATGGCTATGTCGATGACCTTGCCGGAAATCTGGTCATGGGCGCACCAAGCCAGAAGCACTTCGAGTACTGGATCGAGACGATTCGCAACCATGCCGGCGCTGTGTATGGCCGCCGGATGTACGAGGTCATGCGCTATTGGGACGATGATCGCGCGGAATGGGATGCTTCGCTTCGCCAGTTCGCGACACTCTGGCGCAAGCTGCCCAAATGGGTCGTTTCGCGCACACTTTCACGGGTCGGCCCGAACGCCACCCTCATCTCCGGCGATATTGAAACGCAGATTCGCGAGATCGCGGCCCGCACGGAGGGTATCCTGAGCGTTTCCGGTCCGGAACTGGCCGGTCTTATGACCGGGCTGGGCCTGATCGAGGAATATCACCTGCACGTGAGGCCGTTCGTGCTCGGCAAGGGCAAGCCTTTCTTCCACGAGGCAAGGCCTCCGCTGCAACTGGTGTCGAGCACATTGATCGATCACGATACGGTTCATATGATCTATGTGCCGCGAGGCTGAACGATAAGGCGCTTCAGCGCCAACATGCGAACCAACACGTACGTTCGCAGTGGGCCTGGTCCCGGCCTTCGCACCGAGGTCTCACATGTCAGCTTGCGTGCTGGGTACCCAAGCAGCAGAGGGTCTGCTGTCGGCCGAAAATCTGCCGGTCAGCAATGCGCCCCATGCCGGTCAAAGAGGCCTTGCCGCCGTTACTCCATAAGCAGACATTGCAGACCTACAAGGACATCGCTTTTACGCCCGAAGCGCCGCTTCGGTTGGTCCTTCAGTGACCTGGCGGCCCAAGGGCGTCGTCCTCCACCGCCCGCCCTCGTCCGCAACTCACCGTTGCCAGCGGCTCTGCTCCTGGCCTTCCCGCGATGACCGAGCGGGTAGTGAAACATCATGGTCAAGCCTGAAAAGCAAGGTCCAACCTAGCCGCCTTTCCAGGCCTGCGTCATCATCGTCCAGCAGTTCAGGATCCTGCGTGCGCCAGCCGGGTCCGTCGGGTCGGCCGGCCGCACAGTTTTTTTCATCCCGCTGGAACATTGGCGAAGGAATGCAGTTGGGGTCGCTGCAGATGCCGCCGCGTGGTGCCTGTGGGCGATTGGTGGCAACACCTGATCGGCCGCCGCTCCTTTACGAGGCGGCTTAGCGTGTGAGCCAATCCTGCAGCAAAGGCCTTGGGATTGGAACGACCAACAGGAGGCAGTCATGAAGCACCAGACACTCGATCAACTCCAGTCAGTCGCGGACATCAGTCCACTATC
>NZ_JAMYUO010000035.1:0-46453 GCF_040323125.1 Mesorhizobium sp. M0062 | reverse complement strand
CCAGCTATGCCTTCGTCATCGCTTTCCCGTATTTCGACCAGTATCCGATAAATTACGCCACGACCGTCACGGTGCCCCTGGTTGCTAGCTAGGCGTACGACCGGCTTTCATTGAGTTGGCGGCCCTGTATTCAGCTTCCCAAGGCAATGCGTCGAAGTCGGGCTTGTGCCCCGCTTCACGGTAGGCGGCCTGAGTGAGGAAACCTGCTTTGTCCCGCTCCACAACGCAAACAAATGGCGGAGTGCCCGGGCACCTATAAACGCCTACAGCTTTTTCCATGCAACAGGTGTGCTACGGGTGCTCGGAGATGTCGTCCTTCATTACGATGACAGAACAAGAGCGAGGACAGCAGCGGCCCGGCATCACTGAAAGGGTGCGGGTTGGTAAAATTCGTACAACTCTTTTCATTGCGGAGAGAGTTTCGGCGAGCTTATTAATGTGTCGTTTGCCATTGCCTTTTCTGGGAGGCTGCGATGGTTGCAACGCCCATAGATATCGCTCGAGCGGCCACTACGGCCACCTTGCTGATGCGCCAGAAGTCCATGGCGGAACCCGCCACATTTCGCCGGGACATGGATCAATCGCGCAGGGCCATCCGAGCCTCACGCGAGCTTCTGAAGCGCCTTGGTCACGTCGTCGCGACGTGGCGCTAGGCTGGGAAGATGCCGACCCGTCTACTGTTGCCGTCTCCGCCTTTCAAGCCGACGTTCTCCGCTCTGCATTCCGAGCCCTAGTAGGGGAAACGGGTACGCCTGAGTGTCAATGGCGCGATTTAGCCAAGGCCCTGGTGCGCGATTTCACTGGGTGCGAGCTGATCGAAACTGGCTTGGTGGATTGGATCGTCAGCAAGTAGCCGCTGCCCGCCAGCGGCCCAGCAGCGGTCTGCGGGGACTTTGCAGCGGACGCGCTGGGCCTGACCGGTGGGGCGGTGTGGTATCCGCCGGCTGGCGAACATATGCGCCTCCTGCCAACGCCAGCGAAACATCCAAACGAACGAGGCGATCTAACCGCGATCTCGCCATCCAAGGCCAACACATAGGCCGATAGCAAAGGCCTATACTCGCTGAGAGAACGAAAATGGCCGACGCCATGGTTGGGGAACCCGGGTGGGTAGGCGCCGGCCACAAGTGGAACAAGCCCGCCGCGCCACACACATGGCTGATTTGTCATCACGTGGTTATGGTGTGATCGCGCAGGGCTAGACCAGCGGAACCTAGTAAACGCCGCTTAGTAAGCGATCCTCGACGCGATCGTTCATCGCCACGACGACTTGGGAAACTTGACGGTTGCAGCCCTCTGCGATGTAGGTCAAGTCATGTACATCGGCCCTCCGATCATGAGCAGGCATGCGCCCATCCTACCATATCGCGCTGCCGGTATCGCAAGGCGCCGGCAGCAAGGGGGAGGCGACCAGAGCCGATGTGAAGGGACTAGGCAGATAATATTCGCTTGCGCTAATTTAAATGTGCCGTAACGTCATGCTCAGCGTTTTTGGGGAGGAGCAACGGTGGGGAGTATGATGAGATTAGCTGTGTTTTGCGCGGCGATCGTGATCGCTGGGACTGGTGTCGCTGTTGCCAAGGAGAAGAAGGTGGTGGTGAGTCACGCCACGGACCTTTGCTCTACGAAGCAGTCGGCCAAGAAGCAGGTGCTCGAGCTGGACTGCAGGCCGACCGGAACCGCCAAATTGCCGGCCGATGGAACGCCGGAAAAGCCGCGCCTCGGATACGACACCGATCCGTGGCTGGTTAAAGGCCTTTAGACACCAGGCGACGGCAACACAGCGCGGCTAAGGGGAATGTGCGCTGGCGGTGAAGCCTTCTTTGTTCTCTCATCGGTGGAACATTGTCGCCTGGAAACGCTTCGGACGGTGCACTGCCCCATCAGTGCAACGTTCCCTTCCTTGTTTGCACTGGCCGGCTGCCGAAAGGTGGCCGGCTTTTTTGTATATAACCGCGCCCTGATGTTTGGGGCTTGGTGATTGGACAGCAGCGAGTGGCCGCTGCTGGCCTAGCGTCCAGGATTGGAATCTGTAAAGGCGAGATCACCAAGGCAGGGATGACCAGACTAAATAACGGTTTCGTCTGTTAGCCGCGACGCCGGCGATAATTGAATTCAGAAGGGCGTCGGCCCGGCTGCCCAACATCAGGGTGCACAGACAGCCGGGCCAAGGCTGGAAGAGTTCCGCTCCCGCCCAGCACGATACGCATCGCACCTGGCCGCAAGCGGTACCAATGGCTCGCCTATTCCGCCGCGTCTTTTCGGCAGGAAACCCTCGGCCTCATCACAATGGAGGGCGACATTCGCAGCGCCCTATGGAACCATCCAGAGTGACATAGGCTGTTTCATGCAACTTCCTGATGACATCAGGAGGCCTGTTAAGCATGCCAGTTGTTCGCGCTCGTAGCTCAGATGCAGGTTGGAGCTCTGCCTAGTGCACCAGTATCGGAAGCGAGAACTAGGAACCGGGAGTGCTGCGGATAGATTGCCGCAGTGGAGCTTTTATCAGCGCATGGCAAGGGCTGCCTTTCTCTCCACGTTGGCGGTCGTCCTGTTGCTCGCGCTATTGCCAGACCACTTGCTGCACGCCCTCGGATTGGCCCTTACGTCTCATCACGACAAGCTCAACCACGCCGCCGCGTTCGCCACCTTGTCGGCTTTGGGTAGCCTCGGCTGGCCCCAACAGGTGGTCCGGCTGGCGGTTCTACTTGCTTTAACGGGCGCAGCGATCGAAATCCTTCAATGCGTCACAGGCCGTGACATGAGTGTCTTCGACTGGTTTGCCGACTGCGCCGGAATGGCATACGGGCTGAGAACTATGAGCTGGGTGAACGAGATTCTGGGCAAACCGGTTATTTGATCGTCACAGGCTCCGCTTTACCGCCGCTGTCTTGGCCCCACTTGCCAGCCTCACGCCCGGGGCCGCCTTCGATCACCCTCGCTATTTCAATTTCCGACGCAAAGGCCGATGGCAAGGCGAATGGGTTTCAGGCCGCTCACCATTTAGACTTAGGTCCGATTCTTTCGCGCAAATGGCCGAAGCCGGAAACATTTCTCCTTCTACTTTGTTGCAGTGGCCGTGCCGCTGAGGAGAACATGCACAGTGCCTCTATCAAACGAACTGCGCGACGTACCTTTAGAATTCCAATGCCCCTCCTGTTCACGCCCTATGGTGAGAAGGGGATCCTGGCTGAAAACGATTGCCGGTTTCAAATGCGATAGCTGCAGGTCCAGAGTGCGGCTCGGCTACGAAGAGAAGCTGGCCATATTCGACCGGCACCTTAAGCGAGGCGCGCCGGATCTGGGCCGACGACCAATGGAGTGCGATCCCGGCAACGGTTCCTGAGAGTGTGTCGGCAATTCAAGCTCCAACTGCTTGCGGTCTGCCGCAAGTCCAAGCTTTCATCTGGTCGCAGGGTCAGGCGGCTCTTTCGTCCGTACGGAACCGATGATGGCGAGAGGTTTCGATGCGTCGGAGCACCGAGCAGGTCTACACGTTTTTCGTAGCGACCACCAATCTCTAGCTGACCGCTTCAACGCTTTGACGAGGTGCGAGCAACTTGATTTTCAATAGTCTTTTTCGGGCCAAAATGCGCGCCGCCTCTGCGATGCGGCCTCCGTAAGCATCGGCGACGAATGATAGCGTCGACAGGTCAATAATGAGGTCACCGACCGCGCCCGCCAAGACATTGGACCCGGGCCCAAATTGATGCACCAGCGCCCGCACTTCCTTAAGTGCCGTCGAGACTTTACCCGCATCCAGCAGCGCCTCGATGTGATCGAAAATCTGCATCCCGACCCTCCCGCTTGCGCCTCACACGCTGAGCCCCCTCGAATGGAAAGGAAAACGAAGCAATATCGCGCGAAAAGAAAGCGCCTGCCAAGGTGCTCGCGGACGAGGCGGCCGCGACTTCATATCGCATCGCCGCAGGGAGGCGGTGCTGAAGGATATCGTAGCACTTGCCGACCGCTTGGCGTCGAAATCGAGACCGCCATCCGCAGCCGCGTCGCCGCCGCCGATGCCATTCCCCGCCAGGCGGGCAGGGGAGCGGCACTGATCGTCATGGGCGTGGCGCGGCGCACCGGCGAGGAGCTCTTCTTCGGCGAGACGGCCACCGGCCTGCTGCAGCGCTGCCCGTGCCCGGTGGTGCTGATCTCCGATTCCAGGCTGCGCCGTGATGACGAGGGCAGGGAAGAGCTGCGGTCGGGAACGGGTGGAGCTTGATCTCCCCCTTGAGGGGCCCTTGAGGGGGTTGAGGAGTGGTCCGCGTAGCGGACAGAAAGCCAATTGCTCGGCTTTCTGAATGACGAAAGCCGGCAGGCCAGAGGGAGTCGCCGCGTGTCAAGCGCTGGCCTCTTCTCGGCAATAAACTCTCGATATGTGACCGATCTCGTGATGCGACAAAGTCCCACTAGGGAGGAAAGAGACGAAGCCTTCTGTCCGCATTGGGAAGCCAACCGGAAGGTCTGCTTTGCGCCCAATCTCGGTCGTTGCAGTTAGGTTTGCGACGGCCTTAAAGCGGACATTACCAGCGTCCGCGCCGGAGGTCGCGGCCGTCTTTCGCAAGTACCCGCAAACTGGCGGCCCGCGAATCCTACCCAGTCGAGATGATAGCGACTATGCCGATTTCAAATGAGCTTCTTGAGCGAGGCTCCGTGCCAGTGCCTCTCCGTCGACCTGGTTGTGCCTGGCAGACAAACGGCCAGCGGTTTCTGCGTCGCCCACCAATATCGCTTCAGCGATAGGCTCGTGGATCGGAATCATGTCCGCGAAAAGATCGACATGCATGGATTCGGTCAGCGCCATGAACAACCGTATCTGTGCCTCCAAAAGTCCATACGTCTGTATGAGGCGTTTGTGCTTTGACATCTCGACGACAAGCCTATGGAAGGACAGGTCAAGCATCATGCATGCAGTCCGGTCACGCTTCTTCACCGCGCCCTGCATTTCCGTCATGAGCTTTCGCAGCGCATCTTTTTCTGACTTGGTGGCATTCTGTGCGGCCAAGCTAGCCCCCAGCGCCTCAAGAGCATCACGCAAGGTGCACAGCTCCAAGGCGTCGCTGGGGTCCATTGCAGAAACGAAGACACCCCTGCGTGGCTTCAATTCGACGAGTCCCTCGCCTTGCAGATGTCTCAAGGCTGACCGGATGGTGCCATTGCTCACCTCGAACTCACGCGCAAAATCTGCTTCGACCAGATGAGCACCGGCGGCAAGCTGACCGCTGAGGATCTTCTCACGGATGCCGTCGGCGACGACAACGTCCAGGCCGGGCCTGTCTGCAGCAATTGCACGAACCATAATGTCCCTTATCATCCGATGATTATGAATAATCAACAATGTGGAGGGCTGGCAAGTTCCGCCAGCCATCACAGACAATGACAGATCAATTTACCCCCATCAGTTCGGGCAACCACAACACCGTTTGCGGCACATAGGTGATGACGCCGAGAACCACCAGCATGATGCCGATGATCGGCAGGCTCTCCCAGACCACCTCCTTCATCGGAGCCCGTGAGATAGCCTGGGTGATGAGCAGGTTGAGGCCGATCGGCGGATGAATGAGACCGATCATCAGATTGAGAACCACGACGAGTCCGAAATGGGTAGGATCGACGCCGAAGCTGAGAGCGGCAGGCAGGAAAATCGGCACTAATATGATTGTCGCCGGGGTCGAATCCAGGAAGATGCCCGCGATCAGGAAAACCACGTTGACGATGAGCAAGAATTCGATCGGCCCAAGATCGCTGTTATGCAATGCCGACTGGATGTCTTTTGGAATTCCATGGATGACGATCAGATAGGCAACGAACGAACTCACGCCAACGACCAGCATGATGTTGGCAGTCTGCAGGGCGGCATCGGTGAGCATCCCCGGTAGCTGCCGCCATTTGAATTCGCGGTGGATCACCCAACCCACGAAGATGGCGTAGAACACCAGAACCGCGCCGAGTTCGGTGACCGTGAACAGGCCGCCCTTGGCGCCCACCATCAACAAGATCGGCATGCTCAAGGCCCAGGCGCTGACGCGAAACTTGGAACCCAGTTCCGACCAGGCCATGCTGCCGCGCGACGACAGGTTCTGGCGGCGCGCAACATAAAGAACGTAGGCCGTCAGCACTGCGGCAATGATCAGGCCGGGAATATAGGCAGCGACGAAAAGCCGTGTGATCGAGACCTGGGCTATCACCCCGTAGATGACCAGTGGGATGCTGGGCGGGATGATCGGGCCGATGATTGCGGCACCGGCGGTGAACGCGGCCGCGAAGGCGCCGGAATAGCCCTCCTTCTTCATTTCGGGGATGAGCAACGCCCCGCTCGCCGCCGCATCGGCGACGGCTGACCCGGATATTCCGGCGAGAAAGACGTTGGTTCCGACGTTGACGATGCCGGAACTGCCACGCACCCTGCCGAGGGCACCGGCAAACAGGTCTATGACTCGGGTGGTGACACCGCCACTGTTCATCACCGACGCCGCCAGAATGAAAAACGGGATTGCCAGCAGGGGAAATGAATCCATGCCGTTGACCACTTTCTGCGCGAACAGGAAGCCGGGCATGCCCCAGATTTGGATGACGACGAGTGCGGCGAGCGCCATGGCAATGGCGATCGGGACCGCGAACATGGTCAGCGCGAAAAATACGATCGAAAGCGTTGCAAGCATTACCATTGTCACAATCCCTTGTGAGCGTAAGCGACGGAATCCTCGACTTCGGTGGCATCATCGGTAGCGCCGCAAACGAGGCGTTCGACGATGAAGAACAGGCCGCAAACGCTGAACACGATAGGCGGCATGTAGAACCAGCGGTACGAAAGGCCGGTGGCCGGCGCTATCTTGAGTTTCACGACGTCGATCAGCTGCGCCGCGTAGATGGCGAACGCGACCAGAAGTATGGCCGTGAGAATGTCGACCCCAATGCCGAGACTATTCGATAGCCGTCCGCTCAGCCGGCCATGCATGAGATCAATGACGATCAGCTTACGCTGACTGACCAGGACAGCGGCGCCGATGAACACCAGCCAGATGAGAAGTATCCTGCATAGTTCGGCCAATTCGAAGGTCGAGCTGTGAGTGATGTAGCGGGCGAGGACCTGGACAAAGACGAGTATGATGATGACGCCCAGAAGCGCAGCCACCGCGTGGCCCAACACCGATCTCAAAACGTCGCCGAGCCGGCGCAGCATGTTCGACATGATTTTCTCCGATGGAACGGTGTCCACACGAGTGACGGGCAGGCATTGATCGCTCACTGAACCGCGCGGATCTTGTCGATGATCGGCTGAAGTTTCGCATCGAACGTCGCCGTCTTGGCTCGCTCGGCGAATTCATCAAGGTTTGGCGTGTGCACGACCACGCCGGCCGCCTTCAGTTCGGTGATGATCTGGTCTGTGTTCTCCTTGGTGTATTTGCGATACCAGTCGGCACCAGCGTCAGCAGCCTTGCCGATCGCTGCCTTGGTTGGGGCATCCAATTTCTGGTACCAGGGCTCACCGCACATGAAACCCATCGTTTCGGCCATGTGGTTGGTCATAACCAGATGCTTGGCCACTTCGTAGAAGCGATGATCCTTGATCGCGACCAGAGGCTGTTCGAGCCCGTCCACGACGCCTTGCTGGAGCGCTGCATAGGCTTCCTCGAATGCGACGGAAGTCGGGCTGACGCCGAGCGCCTGGATGGAGGTCACATAGGCAGGGATTCCCGGCACGCGGATTTTCATGCCTTGCAGGTCGGCAAGGCTGTCGACCGGCTTCTTGACCAGAAACTGGCGAAAGCCGCGAAATCCCGGCCCGAGTACGCGGAAGCCGGCTTCGTTCGCTATTGTGTCCAGGATCTCTTGTCCGACGGGGCCGCGCCAGATGCGGAAGAAATGGTCATCGTCGCGGTAGAGATAAGCCACGCCTTCGATGTTGGCCGCCGGAGCAAAGTCGCCAAGGTCGCCGACGCTTTCATAAAGGCATTCAAGCACTCCACCCTTGACCTGCTCGACCATCTCGCTCCAGGTTCCGAGCTGTGATGCCGGAAACAGCTCGACGGTGACATCTTTCCCGAGCGCCGCCTCGACCTGCTGCTTGAACAGCTCGATGACCTTCGTATCGGGCGACTCCGGGGTGCCGGTACCGCCGACGCGGATATGGAGTTCTGCATTGGCGCACGCGATGCTCGCCGTCGAGATGAGACATACGGCTATGACAGTCTTGAGAATTGCTTTCATCGTGGTTCCCCTTTGGTTCATGTTTCCGGCAAGCGGTTTGTCCGCGTTGCCGGCCTGCACTGCGTAATGCGTCTCAACGCGAAATGAGGTCATCCAAGGCCGCCCGAAGTTTCGATCCGGGCGCCAGACCAAGCGCGCGAGCGGCCGCGTTTACATAGGAGATGACGCCGTTGTCCCACATGTCCTGGGAGTCGCCGATGCGCGCACTCATGTGAGCGACGGCGCCTGCCGGAATGCCCTTGGTCTGCAGCATGTCGAGCGCGACGATGCCCGCATTTTCCTTGCCGACGCCGGCATCGTTGAAAAACACGCCACCAAGCGGCACGGCCAGGGCAAACTCCCCCGAACTGGCTCCGCCATGAGAGGCGGACACAACGATGGCGCCCTCATCTTCCAGGGTCACCTTGGTGATCGAATCCATGAGTATGACGCGACCGCCAACGCCACTTCCAATCTCGCTCTTCAGCATCAGACATCTCCTTTGGGCTGCGGTGGTTTCTCGCGAAAGGCGTCAGGCATTGCGGTCAGCACGTCGTCCAGCGCGTCGACGATCTGATCGATCTCCGATTCCTTGATGGTGAAGGGCGGGCTGATCTGGATGTGATCGCCACCACGTCCGAAATTGACGCCCGGCACGCCGGGGTTGATGATGACGTCGCGTTTGCGCATCTCCGATGCCAGCATCGCTGTGAAGCCGGCATCTTCCGGGAAGGGCGCGCGCGAACTGCGATCCGCCACGAACTCCAGGCCGGCAAAGAGGCCGCGACCTCGAACCTCGCCGATGCAGGGATGGCGCTGCTGCAGAGCATCCAGACGGGAGAAGAGATATTGTCCGATGATTCCGGGGCGAGCGAACAACTGCTCGTTCGTCATGATCTCGAAGACCTTCTGGCCTATGAAACATGAGGCGGCGTGTCCGCTGTAGGTGAAGCCGTGGACGAAGCGGCGCTTTCCCGAGCGGAAGAATTCGGTGATCTTGTCGTTGACGATCACTGCGCCAAGTGGCGCATAGCCGCTGGCGATCGCTTTGCCGGCGGTGATCATGTCCGGCAGCACGCCCCATTGCTCGATGGCGAAGGGGGTGCCGGTTCTGCCGTAGCCGGTCAGGACCTCGTCGGCGACGAACAGCACGCCATAGCGGTCGCAGATTTCGCGGATGCGCCTGTAGTAGCCAGCATGGGGCACGACGCCTGAACACGTCGTTCCGATGATCGGCTCGGCGAAGAAGGCCGAGATCGTTTCCGGCCCTTCGAGATTGATCGTTTTCTCGAGCTCGTCGGCGCAATCGAGCGAACAACCGTTTTTGTCGGCGCAGTATGCGCAACGATATTCGTAGGGCGGTGCGATATGAATGACCGGCAACATGTACGGGTCGTAGGGCTTGCGCCAACTGGTTCGACCCGACATCGCCAACGTGGCGAGGGTAACGCCATGGTAGCTCTGCCACCGGGTGATGATCTTGTGGCGTCGCGGCTCGCCCCGCTCCAGGTGATATTGGCGGGCGAGCTTGACCGCTGTCTCGTTGGCCTCCGAGCCACCCGAGACGAAATACACCGAAGCCATGCCTTTCGGCGCGACCGAGAGCACTGACGCCGAGAGCTGCTCCTGCCAGGGATGCGTGAACCCCGCTGTATAGACGAAGGTGACGCTGTCGCCGGCGTCGGCAAGAGCCTGGGCGATCTCAGTTCTCCCATGACCGATGCCGACGACCCCAGCGCTGCCCATCGCATCAAGGTAAACCCGGCCGTCGTCGCTATGAATGAACACGCCCTCGCCGCGCGATATCCGTATCGGGGCAACCGAGTAGTCCCTGGAGAATACGGTCATGGCCGCTCCCTGGTTCGTTTTGAGATGCACCTGGGCCGATTGCCCAAGTCATCCTCAAATGAAAGCGAGAGGGCGCTCTTGTCAATAGAAAATAATTAATTATTATATGTTTCAGGTTTGAGACTGGAGATTCATGTGGGTGTCATTCGCTGGAAATCGGAAAATGGGCTGGGGTTGGAACACCTTGTCTTCGATCGCGACGCAGCCGGCGTTACCGCTGACGGCACAGTGATCGGAGAGCGGCAAGGGCAAGCCTATGGCATGCGCTACCGCCTCCGCTGCGCAATGGATTGGACGGTTCGGGAGGTGGCGATCGACATCGTCGGAGGCGGCAAGATACGCCTCGAAGCGGATGGCCGCGGCGAATGGCGGGACGCCAACGGGATCATCCGTGCCGATCTTGCCGGATGCATCGATGTCGACATTTCCGCGACACCCTTCACCAACACCTTGCCGATCCGGCGACTACGGCTCGCTGTAGGCGAGCGTCGGCCGATCCGGGTCGCCTATATCGCCATTCCTTCCCTCGAGGTGGCGGCGGCCGAGCAGGCCTATACCTGCCTGAAGCCCCGTGAGCGCTACCGCTACGAAGGTATTTTCCGAAACTTCCAAGCCGAGCTCGATGTCGATGAGGACGGCCTCGTCCGCGACTATCCGAGCCTTTTCAAGCGGTGCGCCCCGGGCGATGGCTCGGCGCAAGTCTAACTGTCAACGAACTCAAATAGCGGCTTTTGCCGCGGAGAAGAGCCTGTGCCCGATCGTATCCGATGCACCTATCTGCTGGAATCTCCAATCGACATCGGCAGGGCCGCCGAGCTGCTGGCAAGCGAACAGTCGATCGGCTCCTTCACCCGGGTCGCCGGAGAGACAGACGAGATCATCGAACGCTTCGGCGGCCGTGTGGACGAGTTGCGTGTCGTCGCCGAGGACACGCCTCCAAGCTTGACAACATCGCTGCCCGGCATCGACGAACGCTCCCGGTGCAGCCGGGCGATAGCCACTATATCGTTCCCTGTCGAAAATTTCGGCCCGAACCTTCCATCGCTTTTCGCCATCCTGCTCGGCAACCTCTTCGAGCTGCAGGAACTGACCGGCGTCCGACTTGAGGATGTCGATATCCCCGCGAGCTTTGCCGACCGGTTTCCGGGGCCGGCCTTCGGCATTTCCGGAACGCGTCGATTGAGTGGCATCGTCTCGGGCCCAATCATCGGCACCATTGTCAAGCCGAAACTCGGACTTGAACCCGCAGCCATCGCCGATCTGGTGCAGATGCTCGGCGATTCCGGAATCCATTTCATCAAGGACGACGAATGCATGACCGATCCTCCATCCGCGCCGTTCTCGAAGCGCGTCGAGGCGATCGCCCCGGTTCTCGATCGCCTGGCCGACAGGCACGGCCGCAAAGTCATGTACGCGTTCAACATCAGCGACGACGGTGACCGCATGTGCCGCAATCATGACCTGGTCGCCAACAGCGGTGGAACCTGCGTCATGGTTTCGCTCAACGCCTGCGGCCCTGCCGCCATCGCCCAATTGCGGCGCCACGCCTCGCTGCCGATCCATGCCCATCGAGCCGGCTGGGGAATGTTGACCAGGCACCCCGCCCTCGGATTGAGCTTTACGGCCTATCAAAAGCTGTGGCGCCTAGCCGGCATCGACCAGATCCATATCGGTGGCATCCAAGGAAAGTTCTCCGAAGTAGATGCTACCGTCACCCAATCAGCACGAGCGTGTCTTGGCCCATTCGGCGATCACGCGCCGATCATGCCGGTGATTTCGTCAGGCCAATGGGGCGGCCAGGCACCCGTCACATTCAAGGCATTCGGCAGTGACGATGTCATTTACTTGGCCGGCGGTGGAATCCTTGGGCACCCGCTCGGTCCTGCGGCTGGCGTGCGCGCCATAAGTGAGGCCTGGGAGGCGGCAAGGCTCGGCATAGACCTTGTTGACTACGCCCGCTCACACGAGGCGCTGGCAAGCTCGATCGGTTTTTTCGGAAATCTCAGGCAGATGAGAGCAACTGGCAATGGCTGACACCAATCCATACCTCTGTTTCTATGGAGACGACTTCACAGGCTCCACTGATGCACTCGATGCGTTGACAGCTGCCGGTGTCGCCGCGGTCTTGATTCTCGATCCGTCGCAGGATGTGTTGTCTCAATTTCCCGGTGTGCAGGCCGTTGGTCTGGCAGGGACCACCCGCGCCATGTCCCCTACCGAGATGGATAAGGAATTGCCGCAGGCCTTCCGGTGGATGGCGGATCTGAAGCCCCGTATCATTCACTACAAAGTATGCTCGACCTTTGATTCCTCACCAGAAACGGGCAGCATTGGCAGGGCCATGGAAATCGGACTGACAACGCTAGGCGGCGGCAGCGTACCTATTGTGGTCGGCGCCCCGCGTCTGGGTAGGTTCGTGGCATTTGCCAACCTCTTCGCTCGCGCAGGGTCGGCGCCGACCATTCATCGGATCGATCGTCATCCGGTCATGGCCCGGCACCCCGTAACTCCTATGAAGGAGGCTGATCTCCGGTTGCATCTCAAGGCACAGACGAAGATCCCGATCGACCATATCAGCATAATCGATATGGAGGCGGGGAACTGGCCAGTCATCGATGGCGATACGAGGGCAATCCTGTTCGACACCGTTTCTGCTGATCAACTCACTGCGATTGGGAATTGGCTTGGCAAGCAAAGCCGGGACACACCCGTCTTTTGTATCGGGTCGAGCGCCGTAGAAACAGCTCTGTCGCCAATTATGTCGGCGGAGACTCGATCCGTCGCGCCAGCGCCGACGGAAAACCCAAGCCATCGCGGACCGATCCTTGTGGTTTCCGGCAGTTGCTCGCCAGTTACAGCGCGCCAGATCGACGTCGCGGTTGGTGCCGGCTTTACACCGATTCCAGTTTCAGCCGCAGCGCTCGCAAATCAGGAAGCCTGGGAGGAGGCTTGCACTAAGGCGACCAACACCGCACTGGCGGCATTGGCAGGGGGAAGATCCGCGATTGTCTATACCGCACATGGCGAGCCCGACTTGCTCCCTGGCGACGGCGACATAAACCTGCGCTCGGAAGCCGAACGGATTGGCGTCGGACTGGGGCGCATACTTTCTGCTGCCGTAGATTCCTTGAAGCTCACCAGGGTTGCAGTTGCTGGAGGCGACACCTCCGGGACTGTAACGCGAGCGCTTGGCATCACCGCGCTGCAGATTGCTGCGCCTATCTCTCCCGGTGCGCCGCTTTGCTACGGTCTGCTCCGCCAGGGCGGGCGCATAGAGTTTGCGTTGAAGGGCGGTCAAATGGGCGCGGACGACTTTTTCTGCCGGGTGAGGGATCTCTGACATTTTGTGCAGCTCGATAAGCAAGAAAAATGATCGCTTCTGGCGCGATCGTATCACTCCGTTCGTGCCAGCTTGGTCAGCTCAGGTCGATGACGCAGGGTGGCTGAACGTCCGCTCCTGACATTCCGAGCCTCGAAGCCGTAAGTCTGGTTTCGGCCCCACTTCGATCATTCGAAACTGGCGCCCGATGACCACCCCAGGCGCAATGTGGACGGCTTTCCGCCGAACAGGGACATCAGTCTTCGACACGCTTCGAGCCGAGGTGCAGCGTTCGTGCGCGAGGAATGGGGCGGGCGGCTTCGAGAGATCGGCCCTCACTTCCAGGAGCACAGCACCACCCCTGCCATACGACGCTGATCCTTGGTTCAGCCGACGGCCTGACGCCATCAACCCGCAAGGGGTCGGACTGCGCGAAGCGTGCCGCCGCTCCGGCTTCGCCTTCGCGGTGATTGCGGTCTTCGCCTTCAGCCTCGCTGCCACCTCATGGTAGCCATCGTCATTTTCGTGCCGGCGATGGCACTCTCTCGTCGTTCCCACGGACGAGTATGACGGCGACGACACCGCCATCGTCGGCGAAATCGACCGTTCGCCCCAGGACGGGGCGAACATTGCCGCTGGCGAAACAGAGCTTTGGCATCTCGCCGGTGCTTTTCGTTGCTATGCTCTGCGCTGCGCCGAGGTGGTGGTGGAAGGCGCAATCGCCAGAGCTATTCTCTCGGAGAGACCACCATGATGATCCTCGGCATGTTCGTTTGTACCGCGGGCCATCGGCATCCTGTGCTGGTTGCTCTTCACCTTGCTATCTTCGTCCTTCCGTTGTTCGTCGGGGTCAGCGCAGGCACGTGGGCATTCAACACCGGTGCCGGCTGGCTTGACGCGATCCTCGTCGGAAGCCTCGCAGCCGGGTTGACGCTCGGCGTCGGCCAATCCTCCTTGGCGTTGTCAGCCCCATGTGGGCTAAGGTGGCGATCACGCTGGTCTTCATCGCGCCTGCGATCGTTACCGGCTGCCATGCCTCCCATGGCATCGCGAAGCACATAATGACTTCGGAAACCTGGCAGGTCGTCTTTTCCGTCATTGGCGCGACCGCCGTCGTCGGCGTCACGGCATATCTCCGGGTGGTGGGCATGACAGCCGCCGACGGATCCGGCAGGAACGTGGTTCGCGCCTAGACCCGCGCGGACGAGGCGGATGGACCAGACCGAGGAAGGCCTAGCCACCTCATTATCGGTGGCTGGAGCAATCGGGTTCCAGGGCAGAATCGAGCAACGGCCACGTGCCGGCGCGGCCCCGTCTATGGCCTTGGACTTTCTTCAGTCGATGCCCATGGCAGACCGACCAGTCGGTAGCAGGACGGCAGCGGGCGGTCGCGGCGGCGTTGCAGGTGCGCGGAATCTGTGCCTGGAATGCGAGGGCGATGCGGTGAAGCCTGTAGCGAAGTGCAGGAGGCGCGTTGCATGCCAACGTCTCCGTTGCCAATCTGTCCCAAGAGCGCTCCAAACGGCCTCTTCAATGGGCTGATCTGGCCGAAGGACGGCTGAAGCCTCGACCGCCTGAGCCGCAACGGCGCGTCTCGACTTTCTTCCCCTGCCGGCGCCCACCCCATGCCGCAAGCGCATGGGGACCCCGAGCGCCGCCATTCCTCGCGAGACAAGAAAGCCGTTCCTGCGCCGTCCTCCGCTTTGCTCCGGTCGCAAGCGATGCGTCGTCGGTCGCCTCGGGCCAAGTGATCGCCATCGAGGCCGCATGGTGCGGGCTCGGAACAGAAAACGGAGACTTACAATGGCTACCATCGGCACCTTCAAGAAGTCCGCCTCGAACGAATTCACCGGTGAAATCGTCACCCTCAGCGTCCAGGCCAAGAACGTGCGCATCGTCCCAGACACCCGCGCCACTGGCGAGAACGCTCCCAGCCACCGGGTGCTGGTCGGCCGCGCCGAGATCGGCGCCGCATGGTCGAAGACCTCCAACGAGGGCCGCGACTACCTGGGCCTCAAGCTCGACGATCCGAGCTTCAACGCCCCGATCTACGCCAACCTCTTCGACGACGAGGAAGGTGAGGGTTTCTCGCTCATCTGGTCCCGCCCGAACGCGCGGCGGGGTGACTGAGGACCCGCGCAGGCCCCGGCCGGAAGGCCGGGGCCTCTTCCGCGGACGGTCCGGTTCGGTTCACTCAAGCCGAGAGCGATGCCGAAGCCGCATCGCCTGATGCTGATCAACCGGCCTCCGTTGGCAGAATTGTTCTGTAAAATGCAGGCTTTCACTCTGGGAATCGAGGCAAGCGATGATCGAGCCGTTTGGCGAAACCGCGCCGACCAGTGACGAACTCACCGAATACGATCGGGAACACGTCAAGCTCTATATGCGCCTGCTTGACGCCGCCGATGACGGCGCGGACTGGCGCGAGGTGGTCGAAATTCTCTTCGGCATTGATCTGACGAAGGAGCCGCAACGCGCCCGGCGCATCCATGACAGCCATCTGGCGCGAGCGCGCTGGATGGCGCGTGCAGGCTACCGTCATCTCTTGCGTCGGCCCGGCAACTAGCACCACAGCGCCTGCGGTTCCCGGGTGATGCCGGAGCGGCATCACCCGATGCCCGGCGAGGGTCTTCCGCCAATCGCTACAACCCGGAATCGTTTGCAGGCGGGGTCTATGCGTTGTTTGCGAGGAGCTCTTGGATGAGGCCGGATACGTCGCATTGGCGAGACAATGACAGCTATGATTATTTCGATACGTTGCCCATCGAGGGGCTCGCCTGGGAGTGTCTGCGGCGTCACGAACCCTATCAACGGCACTACCAAGCGCTCCTGACCACAAGAGCCGAAAAAGCACCCTTCCAGCCTGAGACACAGCGGCTGTGGGGGTTACGATTTCCCGGCCAGGCCGGATTTGTCCGCCTTGGCGCAAGACATTCTCTGGTCGCCTGACATCGATCCAGCTGTGGTTTCTCTCGTGCCGGCGCCGGAATTCCTGTCTTCCTTGCGATCGGCGCCGTTGACCGCCCTGGGCGTGCTCCGCGACAGCCCGGAAGGACGTCACACTGTCCACAGTGCAGGTGTCGCGACCCAACTTCTCCTTCTGCCCGGCAGTGACCCGCACGGCGACCTGGCGGCGCTGATCCCATTGGATGCAGAAACGTTGGGACGGATCGAAGCACTCACCCGATTCTGGCGCTCCTTGCAGGGGCGCCCCACACATTCGGACACCCGTATGACAGTACAGCAGCGCCGCCGGTTTCGTCTGATGATGCAGGCCGCAGACGCCCGTGCCAACGGCGCGAGCTACCGCGACATTGGCGTCGCCCTATACGGGTCTGAGCGCGTCGCCGCTGATCCCTGGAAGACCTCCGCGCTGCGCGATGCGGTGATCGGTCTCGTCGAAGGCGCCACCGCCATGATCGGCGGCGGCTATTTGCAAATCCTGCGTCATCGCCGCCGATCCTAGCGGGGTCTGGCCGCGCAAAAGGGGTGGAGTTTTAACCCCCCTCAATTTCCCCATCCCTGACGAAGCTTACTCTCCGCCACCGTGGTCTCCGTCTACCGCTGAACGCCAGCGGCTGCCCAAAACCCACGGAGGTTCGACCCATGCGACCCGATATCGCCGTTTTGCCGCCGCGCTTCCTGCGCACCAAGGAAGCTGCGGATTTCCTCAGCCTGTCCGCCCGCACGCTCGAAAAGCACCGGACCTATGGCACTGGTCCTTCCTACCGAAAGCTCGGCGGCCGCGTCGTCTATGCCGTCGACGACCTTCAGGCCTGGGCCGAACGCGGCGCCGTCACCTCGACATCCGATCCGCGTGGGTCGGTCCTGCCGGCCAAGCGTCATACACCGACGCCGCCGGCGCATGGCGGACGATACGCACGCTGACCGCGCGCGGATTTCCAGATGGTGGCGCGAAACCAATCCCTTTCGGAGCGCGGGCAACTCGACCTGTTCCAGGCGCTGCCTGGCGACTTCGCCCCACGAGACGCGCAGGATCTCATGGCCTATCCGTTCTTCTCCCTTTCCAAGACCCATCGAGCCGCGCCAATCGACTTCACGGCCGGCAACGTCACGATCCGGGTCGAAGCCGTACCCGATCATGGGATGGCGACCATCTGGGACGCCGACATCCTGATCTGGGCCGCAAGCCAGATCGTCGAGGCGCGCGACGCCGGCCTTCGCACCTCGCGGTTGATGGCCGCCACGCCCTATGAGATCCTCATGTTCGTGGGCCGGGGCAAGAGCCTGCGCGACTATCAGCGCTTGAAGGCGGGGCTTGACCGGCTGCAGTCGACCACCGTCTCGACGACGATTCGTCAGCCCGCCGAAGGCCGGCGTCACCGCTTCTCATGGATCAATGAGTGGCAGGAGCGCATCGATCGCCATGGCAAACCCGCGGGGATCGAGTTGATCGTCCCCGACTGGTTCTACCAGGCAGTCCTCGATGACGCGCTCGTGCTGACGATCGATCGCGCCTATTTCGACCTGACTGGCGGGCTGGAGCGCTGGCTCTATCGGCTGGTGCGCAAGCATGGCGGACGCCAGCGCGATGGCTGGCGCTTCGACTTCCGCCACCTTCACCAAAAATCCGGCAGCCTGTCGCCCTACAAGCGCTTTGCCTTCGAGTTGCGCGACATCATCCGCCGCCAGCCGCTGCCCGGCTACACGCTCTTCCTCGAAGTGGAGCTGGGCGGCCGGGTTCTGCTTGCCTTCGAGCGGATCGGCTCCTGTGGAAGGCCTGTGGACGGCCTCGTGCTATCGGGAACCGGACCTATCGTGCCATCGGGAACCGCAGGCTCGTGCTATCAGGAACCGAAACGGGGCCTAACCCTAGGAAAGCAAAGCCGAAATCGTGCCCTTAACTTAGACTCTAACCCAGATTCTAACTTTGAAGAGCGCGCGCGCAATGTGCAGAGGCTGATCCGCCGAACCAGCGACGCACTCGGGATAGAGACCGACAAGACCTCCAATGCGCCATCGGTTTCTGGCGGTCGCATCACGGCAACCAGCGCTTCCGAAGGTCCGACTCCGCCGCTTGATCCGCGCTCGGGAGCCACCCGATGAGCGCCGCACCCCTCAATCAAAAGAGCCGTGTTGGCAATGCAACTTTGACGCTGCATCTCGCCCGTGAATTGACCTCCAAGGGAAATAAGTTCGCGACCTTCGTCGTGCGCCCGACCACCGAGCTGACGGCTCAGGAGCGCGACCGCATCGCCGCTCTCCAGCACGACATCATCGTCGCCGACACGCTGCGGGCGAGGCTCGCGCGCGAATTTCCCACCACATCAGGAGAACCGAAATGATTGGCATCGCGGCTCCCCGCATGCGCGACGCGTTCCCGGCCACGCACCACGCTCGCGACGATCTCGTCCATGTCGAACTGACCTGGGTCGAGAAGAGACAGGAGAACTGGATCCGTTTCGGCACGCACGCCCGCGAACAGATCGTTGATCGTCGCCGGCGCATCCTGTCCTTTCGCCCCGGCACGGTCTTCGCATTCGTGCGCTGGGCCGCGAACGACTTCGGAACGATCTTCTCACGCATCGATATCGTCCGTGCGGTCGCGTCTGGCGAAGCCTATCAGACGCTGCCCTTCGTGCGACCCGGCGGCGACATCCTGCTGAAGGTCGAGAGCTGGCCCAAGGTCGAACGCGTGCTGCAGGCGATTGACGCCATCCAGCGCCTCGGCATCGAGCCTGAGTTGGTGTCGCCTGATCATTGGCGGCACATCCACAACCGGAAAACCGCCGGCCATGCGCCGCGCAGCTACACACTCGACCAACATCGTGCCTTCCTGCTGCGCAAGAGGACTGAGCCGTGACGCGCGCCGGGATCATCTTAGCCAGCGTTATCGCAACCATGGGCGTCGGTTATCCCGGCCTCACTTCCATGCCCGCGAAGCTCATCTGGAATGCGTCAGCCAGCGCACCGATCGGCTTCTACACGATCGACTTCGACGGACCCTTCGAGGTCACCGATCTTGTGGCCGTCGACGCGCCCGAGCCGCTCGCGGCGTTCCTCGCCGATCGCGGCTATCTGCCGAGGGGCGTGCCACTCCTGAAGCGCATCCTTGGCGTATCGGGGCAACGGGTCTGTCGCTCGAACCTCACCATCACGGTCGATGGAAACGAGGCGGGGATGGCGTTGACGCGTGACCGGGCCGGTCGTGACCTGCCGGTCTGGCAGGGTTGCCGCCGCATCGCGAGCGGCGAAGTCTTCCTGATGAACCGGCATGTCCGCGACAGCTTCGACGGCCGCTACTTCGGCCTCCTCTCCACCAGACGGATCATCGGCCGCGCCGTTCCGCTGTGGACAGACGAGGACGGCAACGGCCGCTTCGAATGGCGCGCGCCAACGCGGTGAGCGCGCGACCAACGGCGCGCGTCGTGGCGCCAGTCTTCATCACCGCACAACTGAAAACAGGAGCCAGACATGCAACAGATCGGGGAATTCACGCGCCAGAAGACTGGCTATGGCGGGCGCATCCACACGCTCAGTCTCAACCTGGATATCGCCATTGTGGCGGCAGAGGCGAGCGAAACGGAGAATGCGCCTGACTACCGCGTTCACGCCGCAAGCGAGGACGGCCCCGAGATCGGCGCCGGCTGGAAACGCTCCAGCGAAAAGGCCGGAGACTATGTCTCGATCCAGCTCGACGACCCGACCTTCGCGCAGCCAATACGCGCGAACCTCTTTCGCAATGGAGACGACAAGACGTCCTGGTCGCTGCACTGGGCGCGGCCGCGCGACCGCAGCGAGAAGGATTGAACGATGCGCGCTCGCCGTCCGTCGACGAGCCATCGCGGTGCGCCCGGGCCGCTTCGCGCTGCCTGGCGCATGGCTCTGCTCCTCCTTTGCGGCCTGTCCGTCGCGACCGTCATGCCGGCGGCAGTGGCGCAGGACCTGGCCGTTGCCCGGTCTTCTCAACGCGATCCGTTCGGCGCGCATATCGCAGAAGCCTCGCACCGCTTCGGCGTCCCGACCGCGCTGATCCGCGCCATCATGCGCAAGGAGAGTGCGGGCGATATGCGCGCCGTGTCCAGCGCAGGCGCCCGCGGCTTGATGCAGATCATGCCCGGAACATGGGACTATCTGCGCGCCCGCTGGTCGCTTGGCCGCGATCCATTCGATCCCCGGGACAACATCCTGGCTGGAACGGCGTACCTGCGCGAACTGCACGATCGCTTCGGCTCTCCGGGATTTCTGGCCGCCTACAATGCGGGACCTGCACGCTACCAGGCCTACCTCACTGGGCGTCCGTTACCGGCCGAGACCCGCGCCTATGTCGCCGCATTTGCGCCCCTGATCGGTGAAAGCGAGGGTATGCGCCCTTTCGCCGTTACGTCTGTCGAGGCCATTCCCTGGAAGCGCGGCTCGCTGTTCGTCGGTCAGCCGGATCGCAAACAAGCTGTCGCTCGGGTGCCAACCGAGCGACCACCAAATGACGCGAGCTCTGCGCCCACCGTGCGCGATGTGTCCGCCATCGTGCCGCTGTCCGAAGGCCTCTTCGTGGCGCGAGCGGGCGAAGGGATACAGCCATGAGCGCACATGGGCGTCTTCGCGCAACCGCAAGCTCCAGCGCACCATGGCGTGGGTGGAGGCGGAAGGTGGGCAGAACAACCGGAAGATGGCGAGATAAAAGGCCGCGAGGTGCGGCGTCGATCGGTTTTGCTGTTTCAATAGGTTATGCAGGATTTCCGCGAGGTGCGAAGGTTTCGCGCGCCTCGCCGGAACACCGTTTCACCTGTGATTTCGGTGCCTTGAGACGATGTGCGGATCTTCACGATGACTGACGAGGATGGTTTCCGCATCCGGCCCGGCCGCATCCGCTCGCCCAGTGCCCAGCGCGCCAGACCCTTCATCGCGCAGGCGCTTGCCGCCGCCCAGAAGGCCGGCGCCCGCATCTCTCGCTCCGGCCGGATCAGCCCGGGCAATCGCTCGACCTTCGGGCGTGGCCGCTCGGCGAGCGTGCGCGCCAATCGTCTCCTCACCGGCCGCTCGCGCGCCGTGATCATCAAGACACGGCTGGTGCGCCATCACGCGCGCGCCGCGCCGCTTGCCGCCCATTTCACCTATCTGCGCCGCGAGGGCGTCACCCGTGACGGGGAGAAGGCCAGGCTGTTCGGGCCGCAGACCGGGGAGGTGGATGGCGGTGCTTTTGCCGAGCGGTGCGGCGATGATCGGCACCACTTCCGCTTCATCGTCTCGCCGGAAGATGCCGCCGACATGGCGGACCTCAAATCCTTCGCCCGCGATCTGATGGGGCAGATGGAAAAGGACCTCGGCACGAAACTGGATTGGGCTGGCGTTGATCACTGGAACACTGACAACCCGCACCTTCACATCATCCTGCGCGGCCAGACTGATGACGGGCAGGATCTCGTGATCTCGCGCGATTACATCAAGGAGGGGATGCGCGCCCGCGCCGCTGACCTCGTCACCCAGGAGCTCGGCCTACGCACCGATCTCGACATCCGCCGCAATCTGCAGCGTCAGGTCGAGGCCGAACGTTGGACCCAGCTTGACCGGCAGCTTGTTCGCGACGGCGGCGACACAGGCGTTGTCGATCTTGGGTCCCCGGCGAACGCTCAGCCCGATGAGTTACACGTGCTGAAGGTCGGGCGGGTGCGCAAGCTCGAAACCCTTGGCCTTGCCGAACAGGTCGGCCCGGGCCAATGGATGATCGACGACAAGGCCGAGGCAACGCTGCGCGAGCTTGGCGAGCGCGGTGACATCATCAAGCGGATGCACCGCGCCCTGACAGAGCAGGGCATCGAGCGCGGCTCGGCGACCTATGTGCTGGCGGCGGAGCGCCTCGACACGCCGATCGTCGGTCGGCTGGTCGACCGCGGTCTCGATGACGAGTTGAAGGGCAGTGCCTACGCCGTGGTCGATGGCACCGACGGCCGCACCCATCATATCAAGCTGTCCGATCTCGATGCCGCCGGCGACAGCGCTCCGGGTTCCATCGTTGAGCTGCGCAAGTTCCATGACGCGCAGGGACATGGGCGCGCAGCACTCGCTGTCCGTTCCGATCTCGATATTGAGCGGCAGGTCACCGCCGCCGGCGCGACCTGGCTTGACCGCCAGAACATCGCCCGCGAACCGACTGCGTTGTCGGAAGGCGGCTTCGGCGCCGAGGTGCGGCAGGCGATGCAGCGCCGCGCCGACCATCTGGTCGAACGGGGCCTCGGCGAGCGGCATGGCCAACGCACAACCTTCACCCGCAGCCTCATCGACACGCTGCGTCGCCGCGAACTGGAGACGCTCGGCGAAAAGCTCTCGGCCGAAACCGGCCAGCCCTTCAACCGCGCCCGCGGCGGCGAATATGTCACCGGTTCCTACCGGCAGCGCTTCACGCTCGCGTCGGGCCGCTTCGCCGCGATCGATGACGGCCTCGGGTTCCAACTGGTGCCCTGGACGCCGTCCCTCGAAAAACATCTTGGCCGCCACGTCTCGGGCACCGCTCGCGATGATGGCGGCATCGACTGGAGCTTCGGCCGCAAGCGAGGCCTCGGCCTCTAACCTCATGTTGAAGAAAGGACCGCTTCTATGTCCGCCACCAAGATTCTCTGGGGCCAGATCCTCGCGGTCTTGATGATCGTGCTGATCACCACCTGGAGCGCGACGCAATGGGTGGCCTGGCGCCTGGCATTCCAGCCCGAGCTCGGCAGGCCCTGGTTCCATGTCCTGGGCTTTCCGTTTTACCTTCCGCCGTCCTTCTTCTGGTGGTGGTATGGCTTCGATGCCTACGCGCCGTCGATCTTCGTGGAGGGAGCCTTTATCGCTGCTTCCGGCGGTTTCGCCTGCGTCGCCGTCGCTATCGGCATGTCGGTCTGGCGGGCTCGCGAGGCCAAGAAGGTCGAGACCTACGGCTCCGCCCGCTGGGCCGACAAGCAGGAGGTCAAGGCAACTGGCCTTCTCGGCTCCGATGGAGTGGTGCTCGGCCGGTTTGACGGCGCCTATCTGCGCCACGACGGACCGGAGCATGTGCTGTGCTTCGCGCCCACACGTTCCGGCAAGGGTGTAGGCCTCGTCGTCCCGTCACTGCTGACCTGGCCGAGCTCCGCCGTCGTTCACGATATCAAGGGAGAGAATTGGCAGCTCACCGCGGGCTTCCGTGCCAGGCATGGCCGTGTCCTGCTGTTCGATCCGACCAATCCGAAATCCTCATCCTACAACCCGCTGCTCGAGGTGCGGCGCGGCGAATGGGAGGTCCGCGATGTTCAAAACATCGCCGACATTCTGGTCGATCCGGAAGGCTCGCTCGAGCGGCGGAACCATTGGGAGAAAACCAGCCATGCCCTGCTGGTGGGCGCGATCCTGCACGTCCTCTACGCCGAGAGGGACAAGACGCTTGCCGGCGTCGCCGGTTTCCTTTCCGATCCAAAGCGTCCGATTGAATCGACGCTGTCTGCGATGATGAAAACGGCGCATCTGGGTGAAGCCGGTCCGCACCCGGTCATCGCCAGCGCCGCGCGGGAGCTGTTGAACAAATCAGACAACGAGCGCTCTGGCGTCCTCTCCACCGCCATGTCTTTCCTTGGCCTCTATCGCGATCCTGTCGTGGCCGAGGTCACGCGCCGCTGCGACTGGCGCATTAGCGACCTTATCGACGAGCATCCGACGACACTCTACCTCGTCGTGCCGCCGTCCGACATCAACCGGACCAAGCCGCTCATTCGCCTGATCCTCAATCAGATCGGCCGCCGCTTGACCGAAGATCTGCAGGTGAGGGCGAAAGGGCAACGGCTGCTCCTGATGCTAGACGAGTTCCCGGCGCTTGGCCGCCTCGATTTCTTCGAGTCGGCGCTCGCCTTCATGGCCGGCTACGGCCTGAAAAGCTTCCTCATCGCTCAATCGCTCAACCAGATCGAGCGGGCGTACGGCGCCAACAACTCGATCCTCGACAACTGCCACGTCCGGGTAAGCTTTGCGACCAATGATGAGCGCACCGCCAAGCGGGTGTCCGATGCGCTGGGAACAGCGACCGAGATGAGGGCCATGAGGAACTATGCCGGCCACCGGCTGTCGCCGTGGCTCGGTCATCTCATGGTCTCCCGCTCCGAGACGGCTCGCCCGCTGCTCACGCCGGGTGAAGTCATGCAGCTGCCGGCGACCGACGAGATTGTCATGGTCGCGGGTGCTCCGCCGATCCGGGCCAAAAAGGCGCGCTATCATGAGGATGCTCGCCTCCGGGAGCGTATCCTGCCGCCGCCGGTGCTGGCAGCGGCGGCGGAGGGGAGGCCCGACGACTGGACCAGACTGCCTCTGCCTTCCCGTCCGCAGATTGCCGAAGCCATGTCGGCGCCGTTGGCCACGGATGACGACACAACTGATTCCGAGCGTCGTCGGCAACCCGAGCTCAGTCGCGTCGAGCAGGTCGTGAAGCCTTCGACCGGGAATGAATTCGAGATCGACCTGGACGATGTAGAGGACGAGGTTGCCCGCAACCGTCGACTGACGCGCCTGATGCAAGGCGTTGCGCGGCAGGCGTCGCTCGACCCCGGCGACGGCGTGGATATGTGAGGCTGCCATGGTAAAGCCACCTCGCAAGCAACGCCTGTCCGTCTATCTCGATCCGAAGGTCATGAGCAGGCTGGCCGAACATGCGGCGCGCCGTGATCTTTCACGGTCGCTCGTCGCGGAGGCGGCCATCGAGTCGTTTCTCTCACCCGATGCCGCCGAGCGGCAGGAGGCGGCGATCACCAAGCGGCTTGACCAGCTCGATCGCCGTATGACACGCCAGGAGCGCGATGTCGCGATTGCCGTGGAGACGCTCGCAGTTTTCGTCCGCTTCTGGCTGGCGACGACGCCGTCTTTGCCCGAGCCCGCGGCGCAGGCCGCCCACGCCAAGGCTGGCGAGCGCTATGATGCCTTCGTCACCGCGCTCGGCCGGCGCCTGGCGAGAGGTCCAAAGCTCCGACAGGAGATCTCCGAGGATATCGATGGCGGCGTGGACGCAAACCAGCCCGGCAGGCCCGTGGGATAAATGGGCGGGCGGACCGCGATTTTGCAAACCTCGATCAGGATTTTTCGTTGAGAATTATAGTCTGTATGCTATAAGGCAAGGAAGAATGAAAAACCAAAAGCCCGCAGTATGGATGGGGTCGTCGAAGGATGATCTGCGCGAGTTTCCGGTCGATGTTCGCCGGTTGATGGGTGTCGCAATCAACGACGCCCAGAATGGCGAGGAGCACCCGGCTGTCAAAGCCCTGAAAGGGTTTGGGGGCCGCAGCATCCTCGAGGTGGTCGACGATTTCGACGGAGATACCTACCGCGCCGTCTACACCGTCCGCTTCGCTGGTATGATCTATGTCCTTCATTGCTTCCAGAAGAAGTCGAAGAAGGGCAGGGAGACGCCCAAGCAAGAAATCGATCTCGTGACAGTGCGATTGAAGGCGGCCGAGGCGCATTACCGCGAAAACTATGGGAAAGGAACAAAGTCATGACAGAAGACATCACCGCCGAAGTGAGCAGCGGAAACGTGTTTGCGGACCTCGGCTTTGACAATCCCGAAGAGGAATTGCTCAAGGCCAAGCTGGCCCGCGAGATCCGCGCCATTATCAAGCGCCGGCGCCTGACCCAGGCGAAGTCGGCTGAACTGCTCGGAATGAAGCAGCCGGACGTCTCCGCGATCGTCACCGGACGAACGGGGAAGTTTTCAATAGACAGGCTGGTTAGGTGTCTGGACCGGCTCGACTACAAGGTCGACGTGGTGGTTCGCCACAAGCCTCGACGGTCAACTCGTGCTGAGGCCGCTTGAACAGACGGCTTTGCCGAAGAGCCCACAATTGATTTCTATCCCACCGACGTTCTTGCAGCATAGTGGGTCGGCCCGCCTCGGCCATTCTTTGCTGGTCTGCGGTCAATCACCGTGAACAAGGCAAGGCGGATAACCCGTTGTTATGCGAGCCTGTGCCGCCGCATTACACCCCATTCGTGCCAGATCAGCACCATGACGACCGCGTCGAAGACGGTCAGCACGAGTAGGCCCGGAGAGTAGGTGTAGGAATAGCGGTAGACTTGATAGATCATGAACGCTCCCAGCGCCGCGAGCGAAGCCGGATACGACCACAGCTTGTCTCGCAAAAGCCCAACGACCAGGAGCAGCTTTATCAGGCCGTGGCTAAGGAGGTAGAAGGCGTAGAACTCCTTGCTGGCGATCGAAAAATGGCGTGCCATCTGCGACAGATAGCCAGCTATGAAATCATTCGGATCTTCGATCAATTCGTCTTGGGTGAAGGCATTGACCCACGAGGCAATGGTGTTTGTGCTGACGAGATAAAGCAGGACCCCGCCAAGGCATTCGATCAGGGCGTGCGCACCCTTGAGCCAGACGCTGACTTCAAAAATCTGATGAATGCGACGTTCGTCGACAAAATTCACCTCGCGATCGACAACAACGGAAGCAAGCAAGAATGGATGCAACTCTCACCCATTGGATCAACGCGGTAGCCGGGCTTCACCCGGTGCTTGATAGGGCAATGATCGGCGTCTCACAAATAGGCGTTCCGGTCATGGTGCTGGCTGTGGTTCTGCAGTGGTGGGTGAAAGTCGACCGCTATCACGTTCGACACGCGGCCTTGTCGACCGGTCTGGCGTTCCTGCTGGGTCTCGCGATCAACCAGCTCATTCTTCTGTTCGTGCATCGGGTACGCCCTACGATGCCGGAGTCACGCATCTGTTGATTGCGCCCAGCGCCGATTGGTCGTTCCCGTCAGACCACGCGACTGCAAGCTTTGCGATCGTTGCAGCCTTCGCGATGCAAGCTCTGCCGCGCCGGGCGCTGGCATTCATCATTATGGCATTCCTGATTTGCTGGTCGAGAATCTATATCGGCACCCACTATGTCACCGACGTGATCGGCGGTGCCATCACTGGGGTCCTTGGGGCCATTGTGGTGCGATTGGCTTACCGCGAGAACTCCCGGTTGGACAAACTGGTGACCAACATTTTTTAGATCGACGGGAGGAGCTTCCCTTCCTCCAGAGGCGCAAGCCTGAAGCGCCTCCTGACCTCCAATGGTGTCGCTTGGTCAGCCAGGGCAGCAATGCAGACACGTAACTGGCAGGCGGATTGGCGCGGCTTGGCGGATCCCCATGGCGGGTTCCGAGCCGAAGCTTTGTCCCAATCTGGAGAGCTTGGCAGGAAAGGAGGGACCGGCAGTGGATTACCTGGATGCTGGAACCGAGCAGAAGAATTGCCCAGAGCTAAGTGACGCCTAAGAGATTTGAGGCGAGATCGTCAATGCTGGTCGCCGGACATCCCGCCGACCGCCTGTATTTGCACGCTACGCCACTACGCCTCGACATAGGTGTTGAAACCACTCGAGATGTGGCTCTCTTAATCATCCCCGTCCAGGGGCCGCCCATGTTCCCCCGGATCGAAACGGGGACAGGATGGCAGCTTCGCCTCACAATTCAGAAGGTCTGGCGCGCGGCGCACGCATGTTGCGCACAGCGCTTGGACCCGCGATCGCGCGCTATCTCGACGATGCGGGCATCGTCGAAGTGATGCTCAACCCCGATGGGCGTTTGTGGATCGATCGCCTGTCCGAGGGACTATCCGACACTGGAGAGCGTCTGTCGGCGGCGGACGGCGAACGTATCGTTCGGCTCGTCGCTCATCATGTCGGTGCCGAAGTCCATGCCGGCGCGCCACGCGTCTCGGCCGAGCTGCCCGAGACGGGGGAGCGGTTCGAGGGGCTTCTTCCTCCCGTCGTCGCGGCGCCCGCCTTCGCGATCCGCAAGCCCGCCGTCGCCATCTTCACCCTTGAGGACTATGTCGCGGCGGGGATCATGTCGGCGCAGCAGGCGGACGCGCTGCGCCAGGGCGTTGCCAACCGGGCGAACATTCTCGTCGCTGGCGGCACATCCACGGGCAAGACCACGCTGATCAACGCGCTGCTCGCTGAAGTGGCCAAGACCGCCGATCGCGTCGTCATCATCGAGGATACGCGCGAACTGCAATGCGCCGCGCCAAATCTCGTGGCGATGCGCACGAAAGACGGCGTCGCGTCACTCTCCGATCTCGTTCGCTCATCGCTGCGCCTGCGCCCCGACCGCATTCCGGTCGGCGAGGTGCGCGGGTCCGAGGCGCTCGAGCTGCTCAAGGCCTGGGGCACCGGCCACCCCGGTGGCCTCGGCACGATCCACGCCGGCAGCGCCACCGGCGCGCTCCGACGCATGGAGCAACTCATCCAGGAAGCCGTCGTCACGGTCCCGCGCGCTTTGATCGCGGAGACGATCGACCTGATTGCCGTCCTTTCCGGCCGCGGTTCCGCGCGCCGGCTGTCCGAACTCGCCCGTGTCGATGGCCTGCGCCCGGACGGCGATTACCAGGTCGCGCCAGCCGTCCTCGCGAGCGGCGACAGCCCGACCTTGCACATCCAAAGCCCTGAAGGAGAAAATCCGTGATCCAACGCCTGCGCCTCGCTCGCCATCCTCTCGCCATGACAGTTTTCGTTCCCACGCTCATCCTGGGGATGGCCGCGCCCGCTTTTGCCTCCGGCTCGTCGATGCCGTGGGAACAACCGCTGCAACAGATCCTCCAGTCGATCGAGGGCCCGGTCGCCAAGATCATGGCGGTGATCATCATCATCGTCACGGGCCTGACACTCGCCTTCGGCGACACGTCGGGCGGCTTCCGCCGGCTCATCCAGATCGTGTTCGGCCTGTCCATCGCTTTCGCGGCGTCGAGCTTCTTCCTGTCGTTCTTCTCGTTCGGCGGCGGAGCGCTGGTCTGATGGCGGGTTCGGTCGAACAGAGCGGGTCAATGCCGGACTACGCAGTGCCGGGTTATGCGGTCCTCGTGCACCGGGCGCTGACCGAGCCGATCCTGCTCGGTGGCGCCCCGCGCGCCATTGCCATCATGAACGGGACGCTTGCGGGCGCCGTGGGGCTGGGGCTGCGTCTGTGGCTCGTCGGCATCGTCATCTGGGCGATCGGCCATGTTGCCGCCGTCTGGGCCGCCAAGCGCGATCCGCTCTTCGTCGACGTCGTTCGCCGGCATCTGCGCATCCCCGCGCGTCTCACGGCCTAAGCGAGGTCGCGCCGATGATGAACCTTGCCGAATATCGTAACCGTAGCAGCCGGCTCGCCGACTTCCTGCCCTGGGTGGCATTGGTCGGCGCCGGCGTCGTCCTCAACAAGGACGGCAGCTTCCAGCGCACCGCGCGCTTTCGCGGTCCCGATCTCGACAGCGCCGTTCCGGCCGAACTGGTTGCCGTCGCCGGCCGCCTCAACAATGCCTTCCGCCGTCTCGGCTCCGGTTGGGCGATCTTCGTCGAGGCGCAGCGCCATGCCTCGACCCGTTATCCCGACAGCAGCTTTCCGGATGCGGCCTCGACGCTGGTCGACGCGGAGCGCAAGGCGGGCTTCGAGGAGGCTGGCGCGCATTTCGAGTCCAGCTACTTCCTGACGCTCACCTATCTCGCGCCCGCCGAAGATACTGCGCGAGCGGAAAGCTGGCTCTACGAAGGCCGCGAGAAGAGGGGCCTCGACCCCAATGCGGTGCTGACCGGGTTCACTGACCGCAGCGACCGCGTCCTGCGCCTTGTCGAAGCCTTCATGCCGGAGTGCCGCTGGCTCGATGACGCCGAGACGCTCACCTATCTGCATGGCTGCGTCTCGGCCAATCGCCACCGTGTCCGCGTGCCCGAAACGCCGATGTATCTCGATGCCATGCTGGCCGATCAGCCGCTGACCGGCGGGCTCGAGCCCCGGCTTGGAGCGTCGCATCTGCGCATTCTCACGGTCACGGGGTTCCCGACCGCGACCACGCCGGGTCTGCTCGACGAACTGAACCGGCTGGCCTTTCCGTATCGCTGGTCGACACGCGCGATCCTGCTCGACAAGACCGATGCCACCAGGCTGCTGACAAAGATCCGCCGTCAATGGTTCGCCAAGCGCAAGTCGGTCGCGGCGATCCTCAAGGAGGTGATGACCAACGAGGCGTCCGTCCTCGTCGACACCGACGCCGCAAACAAGGCCGCCGACGCCGACATGGCGCTGCAGGAGCTCGGCGCCGACTATGCCGGCATGGCCTATGTCACCGCGACGGTGACGGTGTGGGACGATGATCCCCACGCCGCCGACGAAAAACTGCGCCGGGTCGAAAAGGTCATCCAGGGCCGCGATTTCACAGCGATCATCGAAACCATCAACGCCGTTGACGCCTGGCTCGGCAGCCTGCCGGGTCACGTCTACGCCAACGTCCGTCAACCTCCCATCTCCACGCTTAATCTCGCCCACATCATTCCGCTTTCCGCGGTGTGGGCGGGCGAGGTGCGGGACGAGCATTTTGCAGCGCCCCCTCTGCTCTTCGGCAAGACCGAAGGCTCGACCCCGTTCCGGCTTTCGCTTCACGTCGGCGACGTCGGCCACACGCTGATCGTCGGCCCGACCGGCGCGGGCAAGTCCGTGCTGCTGGCACTGATGGCGCTGCAGTTCCGCCGCTATGCAGGGTCCCAGGTATACGCCTTCGATTTCGGCGGCTCGATCCGCGCGGCGGCACTCGCCATGGGCGGCGACTGGCATGATCTCGGCGGCGATCTCAGTGATGGGGCGATCGACAGCGTCAGCCTTCAGCCGTTCGCCCGCATTCATCATGTCCCCGAGCGCGCCTGGGCCGCCGACTGGATCGTGTCGATCCTGACGCGGGAGAACGTGGCGATGACGCCTGAGGTCAAGGAGCATATCTGGACGGCGTTGAGCTCCCTGGCGTCCGCGCCTGTCGAGGAGCGCACCATCACCGGTCTGGTCGTCCTGCTGCAATCAAATGATCTCAAGCAGGCGCTGCGCCCCTATTGCGTTGGGGGTCCCTACGGCCGCCTGCTCGATGCCGAGCGCGAGCAACTCGGATCGGCGTCGGTCCAGGCATTCGAAACCGAAGGGCTGATCGGAACGGGTGCTGCGCCCGCGGTCCTGTCCTATCTCTTCCATCGCATCGAGGACCGGCTCGATGGCTCGCCAACCCTCCTCATCATCGACGAAGGCTGGCTTGCGCTGGACGATGAGGGCTTTGCCGGCCAGCTCCGCGAATGGCTGAAGACGCTGCGCAAGAAGAACTCCAGCGTCATCTTCGCCACGCAGTCGCTCAGCGACATTGACGGCTCGGCAATCGCGCCCGCGATCATCGAGAGCTGCCAGACCCGTCTTCTGCTGCCGAACGAGCGCGCCATCGAGCCGCAGATCACGGCGATCTATCGTCGCTTCGGCCTCAACGATCGGCAGATCGAGATCATCGCGCGGGCGATGCCGAAGCGCGACTATTACTGCCAGTCCCGACGCGGCAACCGGCTGTTCGAGCTCGGTCTGTCGGATGTGGGGCTCGCGCTCTGCGCTGTGTCCTCGAAGACCGACCAGGCCGCGATCGCACGCATCTTCGCCGAGCACGGCCGCGACGGATTCCTCGCAGCCTGGCTTAGCCATCGTGGCGTCGGCTGGGCCGCTGAACTTGTTCCCGCCCTAACCAGCCCCGCCCTCACCAACAAGGAGAAGTCCCCATGAAACTGCGCCGTTCCCTTGGCATGCGGTTCGCCGCCGCACTGCTTGTCGCACCCGCCGCATTCTCGCCCTTCCTGGCGACGCCGGCACACGCCATCATCGTTTTCGATCCCTCGAACTATTCGCAAAACGTCCTGACGGCAGCGCGCTCGCTCGAACAGATCACCAACCAGATCACCTCGCTCCAGAACCAGGCGCAGATGCTCATCAACCAGGCGCGCAATCTCGCAAGCCTGCCGTTCTCCTCGCTGGAACAGCTTCAGCAGTCCGTGCAGCGTACGCAGCAACTGCTCAGTCAGGCGCAGAACGTTGCCTATGACGTGCGGCAGATCGATCAGGCCTTCCAGCAGAAATACGGCAACGTCTCGCTATCGGCTTCGGATCAGCAACTCGTCGCCGACGCGCGCTCGCGCTGGGGCAACACGGTTGGTGGCCTTCAGGATGCCATGCGTGTGCAGGCGGGCGTCGTCGGCAACATTGACACCAATCGCAGTGAGATGTCGGCACTGGTCGGCCAAAGCCAGGGTGCGACGGGCGCGCTTCAGGCAACACAGGCCGGCAACCAGCTCCTCGGGCTTCAGGCGCAGCAGCTTGCCGATCTCACCGCTGTCGTCGCCGCGAATGGTCGGGCGCAAGCGTTGCAATCGGCCGAGCAGGCCACCGCCGCCGACCAGGGCCGGGAGCAGCGCCGCCGCTTCCTGACGCAGGGCTCGGGCTACCAACCCGGCAGTGCGCAGATGTTCTATGGCAAGAACTGAGGCCGGAGCGATGGATGGCAAGATCCTCGCTCGTGTCAGTGCGGTCGTCTTCATCGCGGTCGCTTTGACAGTGACCGCGATCGAGATGAGCAGCAAGGACGATGAGCCTGACGCCCTTGGGACACGGGACCGTTCCACCGCGTCACAAGACCTGCTCGCGTTCGAATTGCGCCGCTGTTCCGGGATCGGCGAGGCCGGTCCTCGCGATCCCGGTTGTCTGAAAGCCTGGGCAGAGAGCCGGCGCCGGTTTCTCCGTCAACGTGACTCGGCAACCGCGCCTGCGCCGGTAGCGCCGACAACGCTGTTTCCGAATGTGCCCGCGTCAGGCGACCGGCAAGAAGGGGAGGGGACGGATGTGACCGCTCCCGCGATGCAGGTCGAGCCGCCTCGGCCGGAGCCGCGCTGACATGGGTGGCATGGGCGTCATCGACCATTTCCTCGAAGTCTTCACACGCTACATCGACAGCGGCTTCGGCCTGCTCGGCGGCGAGGTGGGCTTCATCGCCACAACTCTGATCGTCATCGACGTGACGCTGGCGGCGCTCTTCTGGTCCTGGGGTGCCGACGAGGACATCATGGCGCGCCTCGTCAAGAAGACGCTCTTCGTCGGCGTCTTCGCCTACCTCATTTCCAACTGGAACAATCTCGCCCGCATCGTCTTCGAAAGCTTCGCCGGGCTTGGCCTGAAGGCCTCGGGTACGGGTTTTACCGTCAACGATCTCATGCGCCCGGGCAAGGTGGCGCAGACCGGGCTCGATGCCGGCCGGCCGTTGCTGGACTCGATCTCGAACATGATGGGCTATTGGTCCTTCTTCGAGAACTTCATCCAGATCGCCTGCATGTTCTTCGCCTGGGCGCTGGTGCTGCTGGCCTTCTTCATCCTGGCGATCCAGCTCTTCGTCACCCTGATCGAGTTCAAGCTGACGACGCTCGCCGGTTTCGTGCTGATACCCTTCGGTCTGTTCGGCAAATCCGCGTTCATGGCCGAGCGGGTGCTTGGCAACGTCATCTCGTCCGGCATCAAGGTGCTCGTGCTCGCCGTCATCATCGGCATCGGCTCAACCCTTTTCTCCGAGTTCACTTCCGGATTCGGCGGGACCACGCCGTCGATCGACGACGCCATGGCGATCGTGCTGGCCGCGCTGTCGCTGCTCGGCCTTGGCATATTTGGACCTGGTATCGCCAACGGTCTCGTCTCCGGCGGCCCGCAGCTCGGCGCGGGTGCGGCGGTCGGCACCGGGCTCGCCGCCGGCGGCATGGCAGCAGTGGGCACAGCGGCCGGCGGCGCCATCGTGTCCGGAGGCGTGGCTGTCAGCAGCGGTGCTGCAACGGCGGCCCGTGGCGGTGCCGCCACCGCGGGCAGGGCATCCACAGCCTACGGCCTCGGCGCGGCGGGACAGTCAGGCTTTTCCGGCGTCGCATCCGGGCTCGGCGGTGTCATCAGCGCCGGCGCGCAGGGCGCCATCTCACCGCTGAAGCGAGCGGCAAATAATGCGGCAGGCAGCATGAAGCAGAGCTTCCAGTCCGGCGCTCGCGCTGCCTTCCAGACGACAGGCGGATCCTCCACGGCTGGCACAATCGGCGCGAACGCGCCCGAAGCCAGCTCCGCTCCCGTTGCGTCCTCCGCCACTGAAAGTCAGCCTGCCTGGGCGAAGCGCATGAAGCGCTCGCAACAGATGTCCCATGGCGTCCAGGCCGCCGCCCACGCTGTCCGCAGTGGCGACAGCCATGGCGGCGGCTCCTCGATCAACCTCTCTGAAAGAGACTAAGCATGTTCAAACGACCGTCCACGCACTACGGCAGATCCCCACAACCCGAGACGCCCTACCAGCGTGCTGCGCAGGTCTGGGACGAGCGCATCGGTTCCGCTCGCGTGCAGGCGCGCAACTGGCGGTATATGGCTTTCGGTTGCCTGGCGCTCGCCGCGGGCTTCTTCGCAGCGCTCATCTGGCAATCCGCGAAAGGCTCGATCGTGCCTTGGGTGGTGCAGGTCGATCGTCTCGGCCAGGCGCAGGCCGTGGGACCCGCGATCGGCGACTATCAGCCGAGCGATCCGCAGATTGCCTTCTACCTGGCACACTTCATCGAACAGGTGAGGTCGATCCCCGCCGATCCGGTCATCGTGCGGCAGAACTGGCTGCGCGCCTATGACTTCGCGACGAAGAGCGGGGCGCTGGCCCTCAACGACTATGCGCGCGCCAATGACCCGTTCACCAAGGTCGGCAAACAGCAGGTCGCCGTCGACGTGTCGTCGGTCATCCGCGCATCGCCGGCGAGCTTCCGCATCGCCTGGATCGAACGCCGCTATCAGGATGGATCACTCGCTTCCACGGAGCGCTGGTCGGCCATTCTCACCATTGTCATGCAGCCCCCGCGCGACGCCGACACGCTGAGGAAGAATCCGCTCGGCATCTACATCAACGCCATCAACTGGTCGAAGGAGCTTGGACAATGATGCCCGCACTCTGCAACACCGCCCCCCGGGGGTGTCCGGCTTTCCTCGTTCGCGCAATGCCGGCCTTACGCAAAATGGCCTTTCCAGCACTTCTGCTTTTGACCTCGGCGCTTGCGGGCTGTGCCACCAGGCAGAAGCCGCCGGAGATTTCCTATGACGATCCGGTCCCGGCCGTGCAGGCGGTCGATCCGCCCCCGCCCGTCAAGGTGGTGGAGCTGTCCAAGCCGCTGCCGCTTCCAGGCCAGTTGAAGCCGGTCGGCAAGGCCGCAAAGCCCGACCCGGAACCGACCGATCCGGCCGCGCGCGTGAACCTGGCCAATGCGGCCGCGCGCGTCCAGCCTGTCCGCAACGGCTTCATCAACTCGATGCAGGTCTATCCGTTCGTCGATGGCGCGCTCTATCAGGTTTATGCCTCGCCGGGGCAGATCACCGACATCGCGCTGCAGCCCGGCGAGCAGCTCGTCGGCTCCGGTCCCGTCGCCGCCGGCGACACCGTGCGCTGGATCATCGGCGATACCGAGAGCGGTACGGGCGGCGCCAAGCAGGTCCACATCCTCGTCAAGCCGACGCGCGCCGACCTTCTCACCAATCTCGTCATCAACACCGATCGGCGGACCTATCACATGGAACTGCGCTCGACGCCGTCGACCTATATGGCATCGGTTTCCTGGCAATATCCGCAGGACCAACTCATCGCTTTGCGGCGTCAGAACCAAGAGGCTGAAGCTGTGCAGCCGGTCTCGACGGGCATCGATCTTTCTCGCGTCAATTTCCGCTACGACGTGACTGGCGATCGCGCACCCTGGCGGCCGTTGCGCGCCTTCGACGATGGTAAGCAGGTGTTCATCGAATTCCCGCGGGGCATCGGCCAGGGCGAGATGCCGCCACTCTTCGTCGTCGGGCCGGACGGTGACACGTCCGAGCTGGTCAACTATCGCGTGCGCGGCAACTACATGATCGTCGACCGGCTGTTTGCCGCCGCCGAGTTGCGCTTCGGCGCCGGCAAGAACCAGCAGCGCATCCGCATCTCCCGCACCGATGGGGTGAAGAGCAGTCGATTTTCATGGATGCGTGGCCCTGGTGAGACCCCGCAAGCGACGTCCCTCCGAACAAACAGGGGAGGGTCGTCATCATGAGCGACAGATTGGATCCAGGGAAGGAAGAGGGCCGGGGGCCGGCGGATGACGCCCGGCCGGAGGCGTCGGTCGAGGATGACGCCCGGCCCCTGACAGGCGAGCCGGCCGCAGCCATGCGGCTGCGCGCCGAGCAACCGCGGGTGACGCGTCTGTCCCGCAAGGCGCTGGCCGCGTTGGGGCTCACCGCAAGCCTCGCTGTCGGCGGTGCGCTGATCTACGCGCTGCAGAACCGTCAACAAGGCCAGGGTCAGGAGCTGTACTCAACCGACAATCGCTCGACGCCCGATGGGCTCGCCGGCCTGCCAAAGGACTATGCAGGCGTCCCAAAGCTTGGCCCACCGCTTCCCGGCGATCTCGGCCGCCCGATCCTCGCCGCGCAGAATGGCGGCCCCGCGCTATCAACAGGTCCCGTTGGACTGGACCAGGAGGAGCAGCGCCGGGAGCAGGAACTGGAAGCGGCGAGGACGGCGCGCTTGTTCGCGTCCACGCAAACGCGGCCTGCAAGTGACACGACCGTCGCTCAAGTCACGACAGAAACCGTGCCACGGCCTGATCTCTCCAGCCTTGGGTTCGCGCCGCAGCCGGCCACGCCCTCGGCGCAGGACCGGCAGCGCGCGTTCCTTGATCAGCCGGCGGACAAGCGAACCGTCTCGCCTGATCGCGTCGCGGCGCCGGCGTCGAAAAACGTCCTGCAGGCGGGCGCTGTCATCGCGGCCGCCCTCATCACCGGCATTCGCTCCGACCTGCCGGGTCAGATTACCGCGCAGGTGACGGAGAATGTCTATGACAGCCCCACCGGACAAGTCCGTCTCATTCCGCAGGGGACGCGCCTCATCGGCCAGTATGACAATGGTGTCGGCTTCGGCCAGCGTCGCGTGTTGCTGGTCTGGACCAGACTGATTTTTCCGAACGGCCGCTCCATCATTCTGGAACGTCAGCCTGGCGCGGACGCGGAAGGCTATGCTGGGCTCGAGGACGGCGTTGACTATCACTGGGGCGAGCTCTTCAAGGCTGCAGCGCTCTCCACGGTTCTGAGCATCGGCGCGCAGGCAGGCTCATCGGGCCAGGAGAGCGACATCATGCGCGCTCTTCGTCAGGGTGCTTCCGACAGCATCAGCCAGACAGGCCAGCAGATCGTGCAGCGGCAGCTCAATATAGCGCCGACACTCACCATCCGACCGGGATACCCGGTGCGCGTCATCGTCACGCGCGATCTCGTGCTTGAACCTTATGGAGGCTGAAATGGCCAAGCTGAAACTGGGGCCAATCGCTGACGACAAACCTGTCAAGGTCATGGTGGAGCTTCCCGCGGCATTGCACCGTGACCTGACCGCTTATGCCGAGATCCTCGGCCGCGAAGCGGGGCACCGGCCCGCCGATGCGCCGCGCCTCATCGTTGCGATGTTGGAGCGGTTCATTGCGACGGATCGGGGCTTTGCCAGGGCAAAGCGTTCGGAAAGTGCTGGCTAAGGGCCTGGGGACCGAAGTCGAACCGGTCAGTCGCGCCTCCCATTCATGGCGTGACTTCAGAAATCGCGCCGCGGCGAGCTCCTCCATTGACAGGTCCCGGGTCGTGCTGCTGTCGCCATGTTTCTTGCGGTCCCAACCAGCCGCAAGAGCGCGCGCTTTGGGTTCGATTCAAGCCACACTGCCTTGATCCAACTGATGCTGCTCTGCCCACGGATCGGTTTCCACACTGTGGCGTCGATGGCGACTGTCCTGGCAAAACCCTCGCCCGCCAGAGTGACGCCTTGACCGAGTTGCACCTTGAGGATGACCGTTGCTTCGCTGGCGCGACATATCTGGATAGCGGGGCCACCATTCGCAGCGATATGCTCCAGCAATTGCGGATCCCGGGAGGATTCGCCTGAAACCAGCAGACACGTATCTGCAAGATCTGCCCATCTGACCGCAGGCTTTTCTGCAAGCGGATGGTAGCAGGGCAGGAGAACGAACAAACGCTCGTGCGCAAATATCTCGCTTCGGCACAGGGCGGCGTTCTCAAGCCCGTGCGTGAAGACGATGTCGAGGCGCCGGCGGCGTATAGCCGCCAGGCACTGTTCGAGTGGAACGTCTTCGATCTCGACGCACACGTCTGGATGTAAACGGCCAAAACGATCGATGAGACGTGTCACGAACGTGCGCCCCATCTGGGCGCATAATCCTATCCTGAGCGTTTTGACATCCTGGTGACCGCGACTACCTCCAGCCAGTGCATCCTGCAAGCCTTCATAATGGGCCCGGACAAGATCGACCCAGGCCCGGCCTGCCTCGGTCAGCCGAACGCCATGGACGTCGCGGTCAAACAACTGCATGTCGAGCAACTGCTCGAGAGCTACGATGTTGCGGCTGACACAGGATTCCCTCACTCTGAGAACTCTTGCAGCCTGCCTGAGGCTGCCATGGTCGACAGCTGCGAAGACATGGTCCAAACGGCGGAGCGTGTTGTCGACCTGTCCCAAGGCGCAGGAGCCTATTCCTGCGCGGCAGGGACGCTAACGGGCAGGGGCGGACACAAGCTCGTTTCGTAGACGTACTCGTGCGGAATGGCCGGAGTGGCCATCTGGGAGAGGTACCGGTTTAGGTTTTCCTCGCTATTGCTCGCCGCCAGGCTACAGAAATTTCCGCTGTTCCACGTCAGTGAGCAGTAGCTGAAATGCTGGCGTATGGCGTCGGCCATCTGTGCCAAAGTCACCTCATTGCCGAACATCGTATCCAGAACGAGGGTTTGCTTCTTCTCGATTTCATCTGGGGGAAAATAGCGCGCCTTGAACCCAAAATCCTTCTGGTATTCGCGACGCCTGTAGTCCGGCTCCTCGGTTGCCCGGAACTTTTCGACGAAGACGAAGATTCCGTCCTGCTTGAGGTGCTGGGTCACGAATTCGATCTGGCTTGCTCTGTTGGGCGAGTACATCTGAAAGGTCGTATCTTCGAGAATGATGTCGAACCCGTGGGCAAAATTTGCCAGTCGCGGATCTGAACGCAGGACGTCCTTTGTCAAATGATGAAAGGGGCCGACGAAGAAGTCAGCGTGCGGCGGTTCGCCATAAGCCATGAAGCAATTGTAATTCTCCGCGTTCGGGCTGCACGACAGTGTGCGTATCTGTCCCTCCGACAGTTCGGACAGTGTCCTCGCCATCGTGCCTTCCGCTGTTCCAAGGCTGTATAGCGAATGCGGACCACCACGATCCCGTGCGTATTTCAGCATTGCGTAGGCCGTCCGGCACTCCTCCTCCAATCTGTAGGGAATGCTGCCGTGATAATGCTGGTCAAAAAAGCCTTGTCGTGCCGCATGCAGGCTGACCAGGCCGCGCAGCAGTTCATCGCTCGGCAGAAGCCGGGCGTCGGCGACGGGCTTGCGGATTGGCATCCCGCTCTTGCCAGCGGCGGTCGCCGCGAAAAAGCCTGCCAGTCCGTTGATCCGTGGGCCGTGGTCGCACTCAGCCAGAAAGTCGTCGAGTCCACGCATCGCAGTATGCCTCCAGCACCGTTCCATTGGTGAGATGCCGATACGTCGATGGGGGAAATTCCACCAAGATAAGTGGGGTCTAATATTTCACCGGGCTCAAGTATTGGCTGAGCCAACTGGTAGGCCTGCCGGATACAGGCGGCTTTCACTCGTTTGCCATTTTTTCGCTAAAGTCACATCTTCTACCAATCCAGAGTTATTTGCGTGTTGTTCAGCAACCCATGGTTCGCCACATCATGCGCCGACTGGCCGCTCGCCAGTAAGGAGGCTGCGGATACGTGAATACTCTTGCGCTCGACCCGACCCAGAATCGCCGTTCCCGGCACCAGTCGCTTACACACAAATATGAGAATTGGGGGAGCGTGCGGGCGGACGTGGTCAAAAGAACCGGGCTTGAGCGCCAGGAAACAAGAATCCTGCAGCCAAACCATTTGTTCCTGATGAACCTGAAGGGCACGGCGTGCCGCGGAGAAGACATCGTGGATGGGCGCCGGATTGCCTTTTTGCCGCGCCGGGCCGGTTCGATAATCTTCATGCCCGCCGGCAGTGATTGGAATGGGTGGGACGAGGGGGACGCGACCGCTTCCTACCTCCTAGTCTCGATTGCAAAAGAGTTCGCCGACGATGTGTTTGCGGGAACGGCTCGCCATCGCCCGGCAGTGCTGCCGCCGTCGATCGGGTTTCGGGACGGCACTGTAGAGTTGGCGTTGCAGAGGATTGCCTTGGAGCTCAAGCAGCCTGACCCCATCAGCGCAACGATGGTGGAGTGCCACGCCACGCAATTGCTCGGCCAAATGTTGAGGTTGAACGGCTTCCATCAGGAGCCGGCAAAAGGCGGTTTGTCATCGTTCGATCTCAAGCGGGCGGTGGACATGATCGAGACGTTGTCGGACGGCAGACCTACGCTCGCCGATCTGGCGAAAGAAATTGGGGTTAGCCGGTTCCATTTCTGGAGGGCCTTCAAGCAGTCGACAGGCATGACGCCGCACGCATTCATTGCGCAGCGACGGCTGGAGCAGGCCGCGGACATGCTGCGATCGACCAGTCTGTCGGCGACGGAAATCGCGATGGAATGTGGTTTCGGCAGCTCGAGCCATTTCACGACCGCCTTTAAGCGGGCATTCGGCGCGGTCCCGACGGAGTTTCGTCGTAACTGCAGAATCTAGCCCCCCGCTTGTCGGTTCTCAGCAAGTATCGGAAAACCCCAACATCACAGTAAAGCAGGCTTGGCGGAAGACGGTATCCATCGGCGGTCAGCCGGATACGCCGCTCATGTCAAACCTGGTTCGAGTTCATCATGGCAAAGGACGGGCCGGCCGGTCCAGTCCCTGCCTCGGATTCCTGGCCAGCACGCTATCGGCGGCCGTTGCCCGAAACGGCTACTACATCGCATCCGCCTGGATTCTCGTCGAGCGAGGGTACGGAACCGCCGGCGTGGCGACGTTCCTTGCGATCGTCAGCGTTGTCGAATTCATCGCGAGCCCTCTGGCCGGTGTAGCGGCGGATCGATTTGACAGGCGATGCTTGAACGTTGCGGCAGACCTCAGCCGCTTCGTCGTTATGCTGGCTACCGCTTGCGCGCTTCTCGACATGGACGTGTTTGTGATTATCTGTCTGTCAGCGGCCCTCTTTTCGTTTTGCGACCGTGTCGCGCTTACAAGCTCTCAATCAATGATCCCCGTGATAGCTGACGGCCGCGATCTTGTAGCCTCGAATTCCGCCGTCTTCTTCGTCATGCAGGTCGGCAATCTCGGCGCAGCTTTGCTTGCAGGGCCTTTGCTGCATGATCGCTCCCCAGTCCTGCCATTCACCGTTATTGCTGCCTTCTTTTTGTTTTCATCGGGCTGCCTAGCCTTGATGCGGCTGCAACCGGTTTCGCGTGATGTCCGCTTCGCCAAAATCTCGGCAGCACAATTAGATCCAAGCCTGCGTCGTCTCATCGGCGTCTACGCGCTTCTCTACACAAGCGCGGTGCTTGTCAGCGTCATGGGATCTAGCTTCGTCTTCCAGGAGCAGAAGGGTACTGCCGCGGATTTCGGCTACCTTGAGGCTGCATGGTCGGCGGGCTCACTGATCGGTGCGGTCTCTCTGTTCCGGATTGAAAGAGCGATGAGTACCCACGTGCGGCATCTCATGCTTTTGGGCTTAACGGCGCTGGTACTCATGGCGCTGGCATCTCTGCCCACGCCCTGGACAGTGATCCTTTTTGTCGCGCTCGGATTTCTATACAATCTTGGACGCGTCAGCGTTGAAGTCACATTGCAGTCGCATGTATCCATTTATCTTTTGGGCCGGGCCAAAGGCATTATGCATAGTGTGGCCGTGGTGCTCGGGTTACTCATCTTCGGCATCGCCGCCGCTGTCGGAGATCGAGCATTTCCTTCGACGATTTTCTTGAGCTTTGGCGTGGCGCTCCTCGTCAGTATTTTGTGTTTGAGCGTGGGTGTAATTCAGACACGAGAAAAAGGTGAAACGTGAGGTGGAAGAGCTAACAGCAGGCGTAGATGCGAAACAGGCAGTCCTGGGGTCGCTGACGGCACTCTACCCCTGGATGAGCCCATACCATTCCCGGCCGATCCGTGATTATGCGTTTCGCCTGTTTACGGCGCCGGCTTCGGTTCCCATGCCAGAAATCCGGCTCCGAGCCTTCACCAAACTACTCGACATCATCAGGAAGGCAGCGACACGAAACGGGTTGTCTGCCGATACCGCCTTGGAAATCTGCAGGGATTTCCAAAGGCGCCGCGTGTTGCAGACAGGCCCTCATTTGTTTCTCCTCCTGGAGCCGGAAGCCTATTATACGCATATCTTCAGCCTCCTTGGTCTCTCGGCGCATGGCTGTTCGACCTACGTTTCCTACGCCGTTTCGACGGTGAATCTCGTCGAAAAGCCACGCAAGGGACCAGGCTGGATCACCGTTGACGGCAAGCCGGTCAACGTCTTTGGCCTGAGCCGAAGCCGGATGATCGGATACAGCCTGCTAGCCGGGCCGGGACCTTACAGGTTCGAGTTGTTACCGAGGGAGCCAAATACTGGGGGAGACGCGCTCACGCTGCTTCGTAGCCTTCTGCCGAAAACGCAATTCGACCGGCCGGCGCATGCCATCAAGGCAGCCAATCTCATCCTTTGGCCAAGAATGTTCGGACACCGCTTTGCCTTCCTGCAGATCGACGACGAGGATATCGCCGACTTGGTGGCCGACCATCTGTCGGACGAAAATTCCTGGCTACGCATGAGACTGCTGGAAGACCCGAAGTTCGCCTCCAATATCCTTGCCGGCATCGATGGGCTCGCGTCCGGCCCCTGGAGTGGCTGGCTCGCGCGCGGTACCGACTTCTTCTGGCTCTACGAAAATGGCAAACGCCTTCCGCTGCGTCTGGTTGCCGGAGAGCTCATCGATCCCGCGACCGGTATGAAGGTGGCGTGCTTCACAGCCCCCGATATCCTTGAGCGGCTGGCAAATCGCAGCCTTGTCCCGAATCTCCTGCTGATGTTTCTGGTTTTGTCGATCCTGCCCGGCGTGCGCGCGCTTGGAGGCAGCTATCAGCCGATCTATTACCCCCTGATGCGCTATGTCGTCTCCCGGGCGCTTGAGGCCACAGGCGTGGATGAAGATCTTCAGCAGGCTCTCGCAAGCGACGACGTACCGGGTGCTTGGGGACATCGGGTAATTGAGTGTGATGATGATCCGCTCGAGCTATTCCTGAAGGGCAGGAACGGCGCGATGAGTGATCTCATCGGCCGTTTGGGCGACATTTCCTTCGCCGAGGCTTGTGGAAGCATGAAAGGCTTCGTGACAGACCCGTCGTGGAATGAACTTCACAGCCGACTGCGGCAGGGGTTGGTCACGCCGTCCGATGCGGAATGGGCCTTTTCCTGAAATGTCCTATGCACTTCCTATGTGTACGCCGGTTACGAATGGCAGCTTTGCGCCCCATGTCGGTCATTGAGCAAGCCATAGTTGCATCCGAAAGCGGACACTTCCGCCAACGGCCACCTTTGCGCTTACCGGCTATCCCAACGGAGCAACAGGCGGTTACGTTCGACGCCGCTCGGCGCCTCGGTAATCGACGCTCTTCAAAATTCAGCCTGGACCGGTGCCGTACTGACGAAGCCAGTAGCACTAACGCCTTCCCGCCCTGGGCCGCGTTCGCTATGTCTGGCCGCGCCGTCCGCCTTGGATCCACCTGATGTGCCCAGGACAGCTTGTATGACCACAAGCTAATATGCTACCTTGCACAATGCGCGGATTGCTGGCACTTGGAATGCTGGTTTTGGCGGCTACAACAGCAGCCGCAGGTGAGCAGTTGTTCGACTCCATCGCCGCCGGCGACAAGGGTGCCGTGGAGCAAGCCCTGGCAGGCGGTGCCGACGTCGACAGCCGGGCGCGCGACCAGGCAACGCTGCTCATCGCTGCAGCGCTCGATAACCAGCCGGAAATCGCCGACTTCTTGCTGGCCAAGGGTGCCGACATCATGGCGCGTAACTCGGGCGGCTTTACCCCGCTTCATGCGGCGGCCTTCTCGGGCAGCCTGCCGATCGCCAAGCTGCTGCTGGAAAAAGGCGCGGTGCTCGACGATGCCGCCAACAAGGCGGGTGCTACGCCGTTGCTGGTGGCCGGCGAGGAAAACCACATTCAACTGGCCGAGTTCCTCATTGCGAAAGGTGCCAATGTGAACCATGCCGAGGGGCATGGCTACATGCCGATAACGCGCGCATTCTGGAAGGGCAACACGGATATCATACGACTTTTCAAACGCCATGGTGCTACCTGCCAAGCCAAAATTCTTGGCGAGGCGAACGCGGCGAAGTGCGCCGAGATCCACGATTAACGGAGGATACAGATGAGCACGATGATCAAGCTACGACTGGTTCGGAGTTTGGGGACGGCTGCCCTGGTCGCGGTAGCTGTGGTCGCCGGCGCGGGATCGGCATGTGCCGACGATTCGGTAAACACCGGCTATTTTGGTGGTGTGGCGATCATGGGCTACGACACGGTCGCTTACTTCACTGACGGCAAGGCCGTGAAGGGCTCCGAAGAGTTCACTTATGAATGGCTGGGGACACCTTGGCATTTCGCCAGCAAGAAACACCAGGAAATGTTCATGAGCGAACCGGTCAAGTACGCTCCTCAATATGGCGGGTACTGCGCCGGCGAAGTCGTGGGCGGGGGGGTCACGGTCAATGTCGATCCTGAGGCATTCAAGATTATCGACGGCAAGCTCTACCTGATCTACGACGTCGACAATGCGGATGATTTCGCCGCGCATGCAGCTGAAAATATCCCGAAAGCCGATGCCAACTGGCCGAAGGTCGCGGCCAATTTGGAACTCGATCACTATCATTGAGACGCGCGTGTGCGTCTACCGAACCACGGTGAAGTGAAACACCTTGCTTGTATTGGCATAGGAGTAGCTTTTGCCGGCTGCGTCGTTGCGTCTGTAGACGGGACCACAGTCGGGGCGACCGAACAGGTTCTCGCTCTGCTCGCACAACAGATCGCCATCGACGTAGACGGTCTCGGTGACTAGCCGCGTCGTAGAGCGGAAGGCCGCCTTGCCGTCGCTTCCGATCTGAAGGAAGGCTGGTTGGAGACCGGGTTCGATCTGGCCTTGCAGTGTATGGCCAATGACGAGGGACGCGATCTCGGCACCCTGTAACTGGTCCTGTTCGGCCGGGGTAAAGCCGAAGCGCCATTGGGGGAGGCCCGCCTGGCGCAGTGCGGCGACGAGTATCGCCAGATCCTGCGGATTCCGAAAATGTGCATGAGTCATCTCCCACCCAGCCAAAGAGTCCACGTAGCTGGACCCTGCTACGAGGCGGAGCCCCTCGGCGATTGCGGCTTTCGCATTCGGTAGGCGGCCGCCGCGGACATACGCCGCAGCGAGCGTAAACCGAAAGTTGCCAACCGTGGACGCATCGTCGCGTGTGTGCTCGAGAGTCTCGATCGCTTTCTCGACATTGCCCTGGAGCAGAAAAACCAGCCCAGCAGTTTCCCGGTTGATCGCTGAGAGGTCGGGGTCGAGCCTGAGCGCCGTCTCGACCGCAGTGGCTGCCTCGGCATGATTGCCGGCGTATAACTGAACATATCCAAGGGCTGCTTGCGCCTCTGCATCGCCCGGACCGATTGAAACAGCCTTCTTGGCAGAGGCAATCGCATCTTCGTAGCGGCGATTCACGACCTGCATGATCCCAAGAATTGCATAGGGCGACGAAAGGTCAGGGTCGAGTTCCAAAGCTCGGCTCGCCTTCTCATATGCTCTCTTTCGTGCTGGCGCGCTCTGGATGACGTCGTTGAAGGCCTCCCGCCAGATATAGATTGTGGTGCGCGCGTCGGCCGCGAAGGCTTCGGCAAAGGCGGGGTCAAGCTCCTCCGCCTTGTCGTAGAGCGTGAGCGCCTCCCGCAGGCCGGCCTGCAGGACGCTGCGTGACGCCGTCTCGGCTTGTAGATAGTAATCATAGGCCTCGAGATTGCTCGTCGGCGGCCGCGCCATGCGCTCGCTTTCCGCTGCCGAAGGTTGCATGCCAAGCGCCTTGGCGATCTCGCCGCTCATCTCGTGCTGGACGGCAAACACGCCGGCCATGCCACGGTCGAACCGGTTGGCCCACAGATTGTCGCCCGTTGCCGTATCGATGAGCTGGGCATTGAGGCGGATCTGCTCGCCGGTGCGGCGGACGCTCCCCTCGACAACGAAGCGGACGCCAAGGTCGCGCGCGACGTCCGCCAGCGCTGCAGGCTTGTTCTTGTAGGCGAACACCGAGT
>NZ_JAMYUO010000034.1:0-59707 GCF_040323125.1 Mesorhizobium sp. M0062 | reverse complement strand
CCCCTTGTCTTTACTCCCGGCGGGGGGCTTATTAACTGCCCTGCTTCCCCCCCCGCCTTGGGGGGCGGGCGGCCCGGCGGGGGGGGGGGGGGGCCTGGCGCCGACCCCCACCCCGCTGCTTCGCAGCGACCCTCCCCACAAGGGGGAGGGTAAAGGAGCTACCCCTGCGAAGGCCTGAACCGCGCCACCAGCGTGTGGCTCTCCGCGGCGTAGGTGAACCTCACCTGCGTCACCGGGTGCTCGGCGCCCCAGGTCCGGCGCTCGACCACCAGGCAGGGCGCGCCGGCGGCGATGTCGAGCGCTTCGGCAATGTGCCTGTCGGCCGCGACCGCGCGGATACGGTGCTCTGCCTCGCTCCACGGCACGCGCCCGATCAGCCAAGGGCCGGGGGCGATGTCGAGAAACTCCTCCTCGGCGGCTTCCGCGACGGCGGCGAGATTGATCAGCCGCTGTTCGTGCGCGAATGGCCGCTTGCCGGCGAAATGCCGGCATTTCAGCGCCAGCACCTGTCCAGCCGCTCCCAATTCCAGCAAGGCGCGATCCTCGGCGCTGCTGCGCCTTTTCTGCCGCGCCACGCGCTCGTAGCGATAGGCCAGCCCAAGCGCCTCGACCTCGATCCTGATGTCGTGGATTTCCAGCACCGCGGCCTGCGACTGCGGCTGGCGGACAAAGCTGCCCGAACGGCGGCGGCGCTCGATCAGCCCGGCCTTGGCCAGCTGCGACAGCGCCTTGTTCACCGTCATGCGCGAGCAATTGTATTCGGCCGTCAACTCGTGCTCGAACGGGATGCGGTGACCCGGCGCCCAGGCGCCGGACATTATTTTCTCGCTGATGTCGGACAGGATGCGCTGGTGCAGCGAACCGCCGCCTTCCACCGCCGCTGTCTCTGATATGCTCATGCCGAAAGCGCCGTCATCACATGGCGAAAGCGCTCGGCGATCGTCTCACGCGCTGCATGCCGGCCGCCGCTGACCTGTTTTTTTCCGTGCACCCAGACGCAATCGACCTTGCCGCCATTGGCAAAGATCCAGGCGTCGAGGATCGCATCGCCACTTTTTCCGGCCAGCGAAGGATGGTTTTCGTCGAGGGAGACGAAATCAGCCGCGGCGCCGGCGGCGATCCGCGACGGGCCGGCGCCGAGTGCGGTGCTGCCGCCATCGAGGGCGGCGTCGAACAGAGCCCGCCCGGTCGAGCCGCCGGCCACCGCCAGCACATTGCGGGCGCGGTGTGCGAGGCGCTGCGAATATTCGAGCTGGCGCAATTCATCCGGCAGGCCGATCAGCACGTTGGAATCCGAGCCGACGCCGAAGCGGCCGCCATGTTCGATGAACAGAGGTGCTGAAAAGGTGCCGTCGCCGAGATTGGCCTCGGTGATCGGGCAAAGCCCGGCAATGGCGCCGCTTCTGGCCATGCCGGATGTCTCAGCCTCGGTCATGTGGGTGGCGTGAATCAGGCACCAACGCTTGTCGATCCCGGCATTGGCGAGCAGCCATTCGACCGGTCGCGCACCCGACCACGCCAGGCAATCCTCGACCTCCTTCACCTGCTCGGCGACGTGGATGTGGATCGGTCCGTCCGGCGCAATGGCGGCAACAGCGCTGAGTTCCTCCGGCGCCGCGGCGCGCAGGCTGTGCGGGGCGACGCCGACGACAGCCTGATTCAACGCACGAACCGATTCGCGGCTTTTCTCAAGCAAGCGTTCGAACCGATTCACATCGTTGATGAATCGCCGCTGGCCTTCGTTGGGCGCAGCGCCGCCGAAGGAGGAATGGGCATAAAATACCGGCAGCAGCGTCAGGCTGATCCCTGTTTCGTTGGCAGCGGCGGCGATCCGCTCCGCCATCTCGGCCAGGTTGGAATAGGGTGTTCCGTCGCGATCGTGGTGGAGATAATGAAACTCGCCGACGCGCGAGAACCCGGCCTCCAGCATCTCGACGTAAAGCTGTGCGGCGACCGCCTCGACCTGGTCCGGCGTCATCGACAGCGCGAAGCGGTACATCACCTCGCGCCAGCTCCAGAAGCTGTCGGCGGAGGGACCGCGCAGTTCGGCAAGCCCGGCCATGCCGCGCTGGAAGGCGTGGCTGTGCAGGTTCGGCATGCCGGGGACCAGAATGGCGTGGCGTTCGTCACCGCTCCGCGGCGACGTGTCGACTTCGACGGTTGCGATGCGACCGTCCGTGACGACGATCCGCACCTTGTCATGCCAGCCATCGGTCAGCAGCGCCTGTTCCGCAAAGATCGCCGTCACGTTTTTCTCCGAATTCCATAAACAATGCACTTGCAGCGCGTTTCAATATGTATATACATAATCGCCATCCAAGCAACGGAAAAAGATGATGGCGGCACAAGACAAAAGCCGGGCAGGGGGCCTTCAGCTTTGGCGTGATGCGCGCCTGGCAACCATGGCTGAAGGCGTTGCCGGACTTGGCATCGTCGAAAAGGGCGCGATCGTCTCCCGTGACGGCATCATCGTCTATGCCGGCCCGGAAGCCGACATGCCGTCAGCGTTGGCTCAGGGCGGCGAGACTACCGATTGCGAAGGCCGCTGGATCACGCCCGGCCTGATCGACTGCCACACCCATCTCGTCCATGCCGGCAACCGTGCCAACGAGTTCGAGATGCGGCTGGCCGGCGCCACCTATGAAGAAGTCGCCCGTGCTGGCGGCGGCATCGTCTCCTCGGTCAAATCCCTGCGTGCCGCGAGCGAAGACGAACTGGTTGCGCAGACTCTCCCGCGCCTTGACGCGCTGATGGCCGAGGGCGTCACCACGGTAGAGGTAAAGTCGGGTTACGGGCTCGATCTCGGAAATGAACGGAAGTCGCTTCGCGCCGCGCGGCAACTGGACAAGCAACGCCCGGTCACGGTCCGCACCACCTTCCTCGGCGCGCATGCGCTGCCGCCGGAAGCAAAAGGCGACAAGGACGCTTTTGTCGATCTCGTCGCCAACACCATCCTCCCCGCAATCGCCGCCGAGGGCCTGGCTGACGCCGTAGACGGCTTTTGCGAGGGCATTGCCTTTTCGCCGGAACAGATTGCCCGCGTCTTCGACAAGGCCAAGGCGCTTGGCCTGCCGGTCAAACTCCATGCCGACCAGCTGTCCAATTTGCATGGCGCCGAACTCGCCGCCCGTTATGGTGCGCTGTCGGCAGACCATCTCGAATACACCGATGAAGCAGGTGCCGCAGCCATGGCCAAGGCCGGCACCGTGGCGACGATCCTGCCCGGCGCCTACTATTTCATCCGCGAAACCAGGAAGCCGCCGGTCGGCCTGTTCCGCCGGCACGGCGTCAAGATGGCGGTCGCCACCGACAACAATCCCGGGACGTCGCCGCTGACCTCGCTGCTTCTGACCATGAACATGGCCGCGACGCTTTTCGGCCTGACCGTCGAGGAATGCCTGGCCGGCACCACTCGCGAGGCTGCCCGCGCGCTGGGATTGCTCGGCCAGACCGGCACGCTGGAGGCAGGAAAATCCGCCGACCTGGCGATCTGGGACATCGAGCGTCCGGCCGAACTCGTCTACCGCATGGGCTTCAACCCGCTCCATGCCCGCATCTGGAGAGGACAATGACCGAACTTAACCTGAAGCCCGGCAATGCGACGCTGGCCGACTGGCGCGCTATCTATCGCGGCGCCGTGCCGAAGCTCGACGCCTCCTGCCGGCCAAAAATCAAGGCCAGCGGCGAGGCAGTCGCCCGCATCGTCGCCAAGGGCGAGCCGGTCTATGGTATCAATACCGGCTTCGGCAAACTGGCCAGCGTCCGCATTCCGGCCGAGGATCTAGAGGCCTTGCAGCGCAACATCGTTTTGTCGCATGCCGCCGGCGTCGGCGAGCCGATGCCGGTCGCTGTGGTTCGGTTGATGATGGCGCTGAAGCTCGCCAGCCTGGCGCAGGGCGCGTCGGGCGTGCGGCCGCAAACGATCGAGTTGCTGGAAGCGATGCTGGCCAACGACGTCATCCCCGTCGTGCCGGCGCAAGGCTCGGTTGGCGCCTCCGGCGATCTCGCGCCGCTGTCGCACATGACGGCAGTGATGATCGGCGTTGGCGAATGCTTTACCCCGCATGGCCGCTTCCCGGCCAAGGTCGCTTTCGTCTCGCACGGCCTGGAGCCGGTGACGCTTGGCGCCAAGGAAGGCTTGGCGCTGCTCAACGGCACGCAGTTCTCCACCGCCTATGCGTTGGCCGCTCTCTTCGAGGCCGAAGTGCTTTACCAGTCGGCGCTGGTCGCCGGCGCGCTGTCGACCGACGCCGCCAAGGGTTCGGACGCGCCCTTCGATCCGCGCATCCATCTCCTCAGAAAACATCCCGGCCAGATCGAGACGGCGGAAGCGCTGCGCAACCTGATGGCCGGCAGCGCCATTCGTGAATCTCACCGCGTCGGCGACGAGCGCGTGCAGGATCCGTACTGCCTGCGCTGCCAGCCGCAGGTGATGGGTGCGGCGCTCAGCGTGCTGCGCCAGGCTGCCGATACGCTCGGCACCGAGGCCAATGGCGTCACCGACAATCCGCTGATTTTCGCCGAGGACGACACAGCGCTGTCCGGCGGCAATTTCCACGCCGAGCCGGTGGCTTTCGCCGCCGACATGATCGCGCTTGCCGTCTGCGAGATCGGCTCGCTGTCGGAGCGCCGCATCGCCATGCTGGTGGACCCGGCGCTGTCCGGCATGCCGGCCTTCCTGACGCCGAAGCCCGGCCTGAACTCCGGCTTCATGATCCCGCAGGTGACGGCGGCGGCGCTCGTCTCTGAGAACAAGCAGAAGGCCTATCCGGCAAGTGTCGATTCCATCCCGACCTCGGCCAACCAGGAAGACCATGTCTCGATGGCCGCACATGGCGCTCGCCGGCTGATCGGCATGATCGAAAACGCCACGGCCGTCATCGGCATCGAACTCCTGGCCGCCGCGCAAGGCTGCGATTTCCATGGGCCGCTGGCGTCGAGTGCAGCTCTGGAAGCGGTTCGCAAGCTGGTCCGCGCCGAGGTGCCGCATCTCGACAATGACCGGCATTTCCACCCTGACATGGAAAAAGCCATCGCCATGGTCCGCAGCGGCGCTGCCGTCAAGGCTGCGAGCGCGGTGACATTGCCTTCGATCTCGGGAGTCTGACATGACCGACTGGCTGACAGTGACGGAAGGCACGGCACCCCTGTTGGTGTCCATCCCGCACACGGGTATCGATCTCGCCGGCATCGACAATCGGCTGGTCTCGCCCTGGCTCGGCCGCCGCGATTGCGACTGGTGGATCGACAATCTCTACGATTTTGCCGCCGGCCTTGGCGCGACTGTCGTGCACACGTCGATCTCGCGCACCGTCATCGACGTCAACCGCGATCCTTCCGGCGCCTCGCTCTATCACGGGCAGACGACGACGACGCTATGCCCGACCGAGACCTTCGACGGCGATCCGCTGTATCTGCCCGGCGCGGAACCGACGCCGTCGGAGATAGACCAGCGCCGCATAGCGTATTTCGTGCCTTACCATGAAATGCTGGCGGCCCAGGCCGTCAGGCTGCGCGGCCTGCATGAGAAGGTCGTCATTTACGATTGCCACTCGATCCGGTCGGTGCTGCCGCGCCTGTTCTACGGCACGCTGCCGGTATTCAATCTCGGCACCAATGACGGCCAGACCGCGGATCCTACGCTGCAGGCGCTGGTTGGTCAGATCATGGCCGAGAGCGGTGAAAGCAATGTCATCAACGGTCGTTTCAAGGGCGGCTGGATCACCCGCTATTTCGGCAATCCGCAAGGCGGCTACCATGCGCTGCAGATGGAACTTGCCGATCGCGGCTATTTGCGCGAGCCCGAGGGCAAGGGCGAACCGGACAATTGGCCGGTGCCTTATGATGCCGAGTTCGCCGCGCCGATGCGCGCCACACTGACGAAAATCCTCCAATCCGCCATTGACTGGGCCGGGCGCTGAGACGCCGCCTTACTCCAAAGGGACAATGATGAACAATCCTCGCCACAACATCCGCGAAGTGCGCGCGCCCCGCGGCGACAAGCTCAACGCCAAATACTGGACGACCGAAGCGCCGCTGCGCATGCTGATGAACAACCTCGATCCCGATGTCGCCGAAAACCCCAATGAGCTCGTCGTCTATGGCGGCATCGGCCGGGCCGCGCGCACCTGGAACGATTTCGACAGCATCGTCGCCTCGTTGAAGACCCTCAATGAAGACGAGACGCTGCTGGTCCAGTCCGGCAAGCCGGTCGGCGTCTTCCGGACGCACACCGATGCGCCGCGCGTGCTGATCGCCAACTCCAACATCGTGCCGCATTGGGCGACCTGGGACAAATTCAACGAACTCGATAAAAAAGGCCTGATGATGTACGGCCAGATGACGGCCGGCTCCTGGATCTATATCGGCACGCAAGGCATCGTGCAGGGCACCTACGAGACCTTCGTCGAGGCCGGCCGCCAGCACTACAATGGCAACCTTACGGGCAAATGGATCCTGACCGGCGGCCTCGGCGGCATGGGCGGCGCCCAGCCGCTTGCCGCCGTCATGGCCGGCGCCTGCTGCCTCGCCATCGAATGCAATCCGGACTCGATCGATTTCCGGCTGCGCACCCGCTATGTCGACGAGAAGGCCGAGACGCTCGACGAAGCGATGGAAATGATCGAGCGCTGGACCAAGGCCGGCGAGGCGAAGTCGGTCGGCCTGCTCGGCAATGCGGCCGACATCGTGCCGGAAATGTTCAAGCGGGGCATCCGCCCCGACATGGTCACCGACCAGACCTCGGCGCATGACCCGATTAACGGCTATCTGCCCAAGGGCTGGACGATAGCTGAGTGGCGCGAGAAGCGCGTCTCCGATCCCAAGGCTGTCGAGAAGGCCGCCCGCGCCTCAATGCGCGAGCATGTCGAGGCGATGGTCGCGTTCTGGAATGCCGGCGTGCCGACGCTCGACTATGGCAACAACATCCGCCAGGTCGCCAAGGACGAAGGCTTCGAGAACGCCTTTGCCTTCCCGGGTTTCGTGCCGGCCTATATAAGGCCGCTGTTCTGCCGTGGCATCGGCCCGTTCCGCTGGGCTGCTCTTTCGGGCGATCCCGAGGATATCTACAAGACGGACGCCAAGGTGCGCGAACTCACCCCCGGCAACACCCATCTGCACAACTGGCTGGACATGGCACGTGAGCGCATCGCCTTCCAGGGCCTGCCGGCGCGCATCTGCTGGGTCGGCCTCGGCGACCGCCACAGGCTGGGCCTCGCCTTCAACGAAATGGTGGCCAGGGGCGAACTGAAGGCGCCCGTCGTCATCGGCCGCGATCACCTCGATTCCGGCTCGGTCGCTTCGCCGAACCGCGAGACGGAAGCGATGAAGGACGGCTCCGACGCCGTCTCCGACTGGCCGCTGCTCAATGCGTTGCTCAACACCGCGTCGGGCGCGACCTGGGTGTCGCTGCATCATGGCGGCGGCGTCGGCATGGGCTTCTCGCAGCATGCCGGCATGGTCATCGTCGCCGACGGCACGCCGGACGCCGCAAGGCGCCTGGAGCGCGTGTTGTGGAACGATCCGGCGACCGGCGTCATGCGCCACGCCGATGCCGGCTACGACATCGCCATCGAGTGCGCGAAGGAGCACCAGCTCAATCTGCCCGGTATTCTAGGCTGATTGGCTTAAATGATGCGCATCCTATGGGCCGCCGACTACCGGGTCATGCCGTGGAAGAATGGCGGCGGCACGACCACCGAGATCGCCGTCTCGCCGGACGGCGCCGGGCTGGACGATTTCGACTGGCGCGTTTCGATGGCGCGAGTCGAGGATAGCGGGCCGTTCTCGGGCTTTGCCGGCGTCGACCGCACGCTGGCCGTGCTGGAAGGCGAGGGCATCGTCCTCGACATTGCTGGCCGGCGGCCGGCCGAAGTGACGGCGGCTTCCGCCCCGCTGTCCTTTCCGGCCGATGTGCCGACTACGGCCGCGCTGATCTCCGGTCCGATCACCGACCTCAACGTCATGACCCGCCGCGGGCGGGCAACGCACTCGGTCCAGCGTCTGATGGTTTCGGTTCCGACCGATATCCGGCCGACCATCGCTATGACCCTGATCCTGCCGTTCGACGGTGAGGTCGGCGTGACGGGCGCGACATCGTCGCGCCTTGGACCTCGCGACACGCTGTTGCTCGGACCGCAGGCCGCGAAACTGCGGCTTGAACCGGTGCGGCCGACGATCGTGTTCGTCGTCCGGATAGCCAGCCTGGGCTAGCCGCACCGCCAGCACAACGATTAACGCCTGTTGCCAAACATGATCGCACGCCGGAGAAATCTGGCGTAAGCTGTTGTCTGGATCACGAAAAAGCCCGAATCCTTCCGTCGTTCCAAGGCGGACGGGAGGGCAGGGGTGCTCGTCCTTAAGTTGTCGAAAGCCCCACTTAAAATGTCGAAGGGATAACGCCTCTGGCGTGGTGCGAAGCAAAACTTTCGGCCAGTGTAATCATGCAACCAATTGCATTTGAATCGGTTTTAGGGACATTGCCGTGGCGGTGGCGCCGCATCGCGTCCCCCATGCGGAATTTTCAATGAATATCCAGACAAATCCTGCCCATATCGAAAAGTCCAGCGCCGGCTTCCCGGTCATCACCGAAGAGCCGATACGCTCCAATTTCCTGCCCGAAGAGCGGCTGCGCGCGCTGGGCGAAAGCCTCGCCAAGGGCGACATCAAGGACCTGTTCGGCCTGACGCAGTTCGATTTCCAGGCCCGCATCCGCGACAGCGCAAAGAAAATCCTCGAAGTCTACCGCTCGACCAATGCCGCCCAGGCCAAGGGCGAAACCATCACGCCTGCCGCGCAATGGCTGCTCGACAACAATTATCTCGTCGAGGAGACCATTTTTCAGGTGAAGCGCGACCTGCCGCGCCGTTTCTACCGGCAGTTGCCGACCCTGGAAGTGGCCGATCGCGCCGCAGTGCCGCGCGCGCTGGCCTTGGCCTGGAGCTATGTTGCCCATTCCGACAGTTCGGTTTCGGCGACCATGTTCAAATCCATCGTCGAGGGTTTTCAGTCGGTCGAGCCGCTCAAGATCGGCGAGCTCTGGGCGCTGCCGTCGCTGCTGCGCTTCGTTTTGATCGAGAATCTGCGCCGCATCGCCGTGCGCGTCGACCGCACCAGGCAGATGCGCCATATCGCCAACGAGGTCGCCGACCGCGTGCTGGCGACCGACGACAATGCAGACCGCCGGAAGATCCTGTCGGGCTACGGCGCGCATGCGCAGGACACCACCTTCGCCACCCAGTTGCTCTACCGCCTGCGCGACGGCTCGCAGAATGCCGGCAGGGCGCTGGAATGGCTGGAGGTCGAGCTCGAGAAAACCGGCTCCGACGCCGAGGAAATCATCATTTCCGAGCATCGCACGCTGTCCAGCGGCAATGTCACCACCGGCAACATCATCCGCGGCCTGCGCCTCATCAACGACGTCGACTGGACGGTGTGGTTCGAGGGCGTCAGCCGCATCGACACGCTCTTGCGCGAGCGCACCGATTTCGCCGCGCTCGATTTCTTTTCGCGCGACCAGTACCGCACGTCGATCGAGCAACTGGCGCGCCGCTCCGACCTGTCCGAATTCCGTGTCGCCGAAAAGGCCATCGAACTGGCCAGCCATGTCCCCGGCGTCACCGATGCCTCCGGCGTGCCGGATGCATCAGCCGATCCGGCCATGCATACCGATGTCGGCTTCTTCCTGGTCGGCCCGCGCCGGCCGGATCTGGAAGAGGCGATCGGCTACCGGCCGCCCTTCCATGTGACCTTCAAGCGCGCCTTCACCGCCACGGGCTGGCTCGGCATCGTTGTGCCGGTCTTCCTGCTTACGGTGCTACTGCTGGTTGTCTCCGGCAATGCGCTTGCCCATCTTGGCCTGTCGGTGGAATCCATCACGCTGATGCTGGCGCTGTTTGCGGTGCCTGCCAGCGAAGGCGCGCTCGCCTTCTTCAACACCGTTGTTTCACTGTTCCTGAAGCCGACGCGGCTCGTCGGCTATGATTACAAGCACGGCATTCCAGCGGCATCACGCACCTTGGTCGTGGTGCCGTCGCTGATCGGCTCGCGCGATGATGTCGAGGAAAACATCCGCAACATCGAGGTGCATCACCTCGCCAACACGGCCGAAGAAATCCATTTCGCGCTGCTGTCCGACTGGCCGGATTCCAAGACCGAGATCGACGCCGCCGACATCGAGATCCTGCAATATGCGCGCGACGAGATCGCCAGGCTCAATGCCCGTTATCCCTCGGAAGGCGCGCCGCGTTTCTATATCCTGCATCGCCGCCGGCTCTACAACCAGGCGCAGGGCGCCTGGATGGGCTGGGAGCGCAAGCGCGGCAAGCTGCATGAGCTGAACCTTCTCTTGCGCGGCGATAGCGACACCACCTTCCTGCCGCTCGACGTGCCGCTGCCGGAAAAGGTCGTCTATGTCATGACGCTCGACGCCGACACGCGCACCACGCGCGACGCCGTGTCGTCACTGGTTGGCAAGCTCGCCCATCCGCTCAACCGCCCGCATTTCGACGCGACAAAGCGCGTCGTCACCGCCGGCTACACCATCCTGCAGCCGCGCATCACAGCCTCGCTCACCAGCGGCGACGACGCTTCCTTCTTCCAGCGCGTCTTCTCGTCCAACAGCGGTCTCGATCCTTACGTCTTTGCCGTTTCGGACCTCTACCAGGACGTCTTCAGCGACGGCTCCTTCACCGGCAAGGGCCTTTATCACGTCGACGCTTTCGAGGCGGCGCTGCAGGGCCGCATCGAGGAAAACACCGTCCTCAGCCACGATCTGCTCGAAGGTGCGTTGGCGCGCGCAGCACTTGTCACCGATGTCGAACTGGTCGAGGACTATCCTACCCGCTACTCGGTCGACGCCTCGCGCCACCACCGCTGGGCGCGCGGCGACTGGCAGCTGCTGCGCTTCATCTTCTCGCCGCGTTCCGGCGTGCCGGCGCTGTCGCGCTGGAAGATGGTCGACAATCTGCGCCGCTCGCTGACCCCGATCTTCTGGGTGATGGCGGCGATCGCCGGCTGGACGCTGCTGCCCTTCACGCAGGCCGCGCAGTGGCAGGCGCTGCTGATCCTGTCGCTGTTCATGGCGCCGACCTTCGATGTCGTCAACGCCGTCCTGCCCAAGAGCGGCGACCAGACGCCGCGCGGCCATTTCTCCGCGCTGGCGCACGACACCGTCTTCGGCACGGCCCTTGTGGCGCTGAAAGTGCTGTTGATGGCGCACAATGCCTGGATGATGGGCGACGCCATCGTGCGCACGCTCTACCGCCTGTTCGTCAGCCGCCAGAACCTGCTGGAATGGCGCACCGCGTCGCAGGCGCACAAGGGCGGCGACAACGATATCGGCTCCTATTACAGCATGATGTATGGCGCCGTGATCATCGGCGTCGTCGGTCTCGCTATCCCCGTGCTGGCCGATTCCACCGGTGCCTTCGTCGCCTTCTTCTTCGCTCTGTTCTGGATCGGTTCGCCGGCGGTTGCCTGCTGGATCAGCCGCTCGGCCGAGACCGAGGACCGCCTGCGCATATCGCAGGCCGACATCCACGCGCTGCGCACCGTGGCGCGCCGCACCTGGCATTATTTCGAAACCTTCGTCACGGCCGAGCACCACAATCTGCCGCCCGACAATTTCCAGGAAAGCCCGGCTCCGGTTGTAGCGCCGCGGACGTCGCCGACCAATATCGGCGTCTACCTGCTGTCGGTGGTGTCGGCACGCGATTTCGGCTGGATTGCGCTCTCCGACGCCATCACCCGGATCGACGCCACGATGACGACCATCGAGAGCATGCCGCGCAACCGTGGCCACCTCTTCAACTGGTACGACACGACGACGCTCAAGCCGCTCTATCCGCTTTACATCTCGGCCGTCGACAGCGGCAATCTCGCCGGACATCTGGTCGCGGTGGCGGCTGCCTGCGCCGAATGGGCGGAAGCCCCGTCCGTTCACCTGCAGGGCGATTTCGAAGGCGTCCTCGACACGGTGAGCATCCTTGACGAGAGCCTCGAGGAATTGCCTGACGACCGCCGGCAACTGCGGCCGTTGCGCCAGCGTCTGGCCGACCGCCTCGACGGCATGCGGCGCGCCGTCATGACCATCAAGGCGCAGCCGGAGATGGCCTCAATCCGCACGATCAACCTGGCCGTGCTTGCCGGCGAGATCCGCAAGCTCGCCACCGCCATCCACACCGAGGCCGGATCGCAGCGGAGCGACATTATCGCCGACTGGGCGGCACGGCTGGAAGCGACCTGCGAGGCGCATGTGCATGACTCGCACAGCGACGAAAACGCCGTCGAAGCCTTGCGCGCCAAGCTGCTGGCGCTGCGCGAACGCTGCCGCCGCTATGCCTTCGAGATGGATTTCTCTTTCCTGATGCGTCAGGAGCGCAAACTGCTCTCGATCGGCTACCGGGTCGAGGAGCACCAGCTCGACGAGAGCTGCTACGATCTGCTCGCCTCCGAGGCGCGGCTGACCAGCCTGTTCGCCATCGCCAAGGGTGACCTGCCGACGGAGCATTGGTTCCGGCTTGGAAGGCCGATCGTCGAGATCGGCTTCCAGGGTGCGCTGATGTCCTGGTCGGGCTCGATGTTCGAGTATCTGATGCCGCCTTTGGTAATGAAGGAGCCGCAGGGGTCGATCCTCAACCAGACCAGCAAGCTGATCATCAAGCGCCAGATCCAGTACGCGCGTTCGAAGAACGTGCCCTGGGGCATTTCGGAAGCGGCCTACAATGCCCGCGACCGCGAACTGACCTACCAGTATACCAATTTCGGCGTGCCCGGACTTGGTCTCAAGCGCGGCCTTGGCCAGAACACGGTGATCGCGCCTTACGCCACGATCCTCGCGGCGCAGTTCACACCGCGCGAATCCGTCCAGAATCTGGCCAGGCTGCGCTCCATCGGCGCTCTCGGCCGGCATGGCTTTTACGACGCCGTCGACTTCACGCCGCAGCGCGTGCCGGAAGGCACCGACCATGCCGTTGTCCTGAACTACATGGCGCATCACTCCGGCATGTCGATCGCCGCCGTTGCCGACGCCATCTTCGAGGGCCGGCTGCGCGACCGCTTCCACAGCGATCCGGTGATCGAGTCTGCCGAACTCCTGCTGCAGGAGAGGGCGCCGCGCGACATCCCGACCGCCACGGTCAGGACCGAAGCCGACGAGCGTTCGAAGGACGAGACCGAGGTTGAGAGCCCGGACTCGCGCATTATCCTCGACCCGCTGAGGGCGTTGCGCGCCACCAGCGTCATGTCCAATGGCCGCTACTCCGTCATGGTCTCGGCCACCGGTTCCGGTTACAGCCGCTGGGGCGAACTCGCCGTCACCCGTTGGCAGCCCGACCCGACCGAAGACCGGCTCGGCTCCTACATCTTCCTGCGCGACGCCGGCAGCGGCGACTGGTGGTCGGCCACCGCAGAGCCGAAGCAGGCGACCGGCGAGAGAGTGCAAACGCTGTTTTCCGACGACAAGGCGAGCTTCGTCAAAACAGTGGGCTCGCTGCGTTCGGAGGTCGAATGCATCGTCATCTCGGAAGGCAATGGCGAGGGACGGCGCGTCACGCTCTATAATGACGGCGCCACTGACCGGCATATCGAGGTGACCTCCTTTGCCGAGCTGGTGCTGGGCAACGAAGCGTCCGACAATGCCCATCCTGCGTTCTCGAAAATGTTTATCGAGACCGAGATCGCTGCCAACAACGGCGCCATCTTTGCCACCAGGCGCAAGCGCGACAAGAACGAGCCTGACGTCACCATGGTGCATTTCGTCACCGATCCGTCCGGGTCGGCGCGCGATGCCGAGGCCGAAACCGACCGCCGTGCCTTCATCGGCCGTGGCCGTACCATCGCGGAAGCGGCGGCCTTCGATCCCGGCGCCAAGCTTGGCGGTCACCACGGCTTCACCCTCGATCCGGTAGCGGCCCTGCGCCGCCAGGTGCGGGTGCCGGCCAACAAGAAGATATCGCTGACCTTCTGGACCGCCGTCGGCGCCAACCGCGCCGAACTGGACGAGGCTATCGCCAGGCTCGACCATCCCGAAAGTTTTGCCCGCCAGGCGATGCTTGCCTGGACGCGTTCGCAGGTGCAGACCCGCCATCTTGGTCTCAGCCTGACCGACGCCGCCAACGTGCAGAAGCTGGCGCGCTTCCTGATCTATCCCGATCCGTTCCTGCGCCTGCCCGGCGAATCCATCGCTTCGGGGCTGGGCAAGCAGTCCAGCCTGTGGCCGACCAGCATTTCGGGCGATTTCCCGATCTTCCTGGTCCGCATCGGCGACGTGGCCGACCTCGAAATTGTCGCCCAGGCGCTGCGCTTCCAGGAGTATATGCGCGCCCGCGGCATGATGATCGACTTCGTGGTCGTCAACGAGCAGGCATCGTCCTATGTCCAGGACCTGCAGCGCGCGGTCGAGACGCTGTGCGAAAACAGCCGCCTGCGCGGCAAGGAACTCGGGCCGCGCCAGCACATCTTCGCCGTGCGCCGCGACCTGATGGACGAGGCGACGTACAAGACGCTGCTGGCGGTTGCCCGCGTGGTTCTGCACACGCGCAACGGCACCATCTTCGACCAGATCGAACGCGCCGAGGCGGCAGCCTTGCAAGCACGCGATGCCCTGCAGCCGGTGGCCCCCGCGTCGCTGCGCGAGCCGTCTCTGCCGGTGCCGGCGGCGCCTGCATACCATGCCGCGTCCGACAGCAGCGCCGACGGCAGCGGCCTCAGCCAATGGAACGGCTTTGGCGGTTTCGAGGGCGACGGCCGCCACTATGTCACCCGCCTTGCCGGGCGGCGCTCGACGCCGCAGCCCTGGATCAACGTCGTCTCGAACGCCTCGTTCGGATTCCATGTCTCGGCCGAAGGCGCTGCCTTCACCTGGAGCCGCAACAGCCGCGATTACCAGCTGACGCCATGGTCGAACGATCCGGTCACCAACCGGCCGGGCGAGGGCATCTACATCTACGATCAGGCCAGCGGCAAGGCATTCTCGCCGCTGGCTGCCGTGGTCCGCGATCCCTCGATGACCTATGAGACATGGCACGGCCAGGGCTTCTCCACCTTCCGGTCCAAACGCGGCCCGCTGTCGATGGATCTGACGCACGTCGTCGATCCCGTCGATCCAGTGAAGATCACGCGGCTGCGCATCCAGAACTCAGGCTCGGGGCCGGCGCGGCTGCGCGTCTATGCCTATGCCGAATGGGTTCTCGGCAGCCATCGCTCGAGCACTGCTGCGACCATCATCCCGTCCAGGGATCCAGCGACCGGCGCGCTTCTGGCGCAAAACCCCTACGGTCTCGATTTCGGCGACCGGGTGGCCTTCCTGGCCGCCACCGGTCCGGTGCATTCGGTGACAGCCGATCGTGGCGAGTTCATCGGCAGGCACGGCACCAGCGCCTTCCCGCACACTGTCGTCAGCGGCGCCGGCCTGTCGGGCCGCGTCGAGGCCGGCGACGATCCGTGCGCAGCTGTCGCCAGCGACATCGACATCCCTGCCGGCGGCGACGTCACGCTGGTCTGGCTGCTTGGCGACGCCGCTACATCAGCCGAAGCGAGCGCGTTGGTGCAGACCCATTCGGGCAAGGATTTCGACCAGCGGCTGGCCGATAATGAACGCGTCTGGCGCGGCTTCCTCGACACCATCCAGGTCGAGACGCCCGACAAGGCGCTCGACGCCATGGTCAATCACTGGCTGCCCTATCAGAGCCTGGCCTGCCGCATCCGCGCCCGCTCGGCCTTTTATCAGGCAAGCGGCGCCTTCGGCTTCCGCGACCAGCTGCAGGACACGCTGGCCCTGCTTGCGCATGATCCGAAACTGGCGCGCGACCAGATCCTCAATGCGGCGCGCCGGCAGTTCCCCGAAGGCGACGTCCAGCATTGGTGGTTGCCGCGCACCGACGCCGGCGTGCGCACCATGATCTCCGACGATGTGGTCTGGCTGGCGCATGCCACCAATCGCTACATCGAGGTGACCGGCGATACAGGGATCCTGAAGGAGCAGCTGCCTTTCATCGACGGGCAGGTGTTGGGCGAGGGCGAGCACGACGCCTTCTTCACGCCGGAAATCTCCAAGACGAACGCTTCGCTTTACGACCATTGCGCGCGCGCGCTCGACCTTGCGATCAAGCGCAGCAGCCCGGCCGGGCTGCCGCTGATCCTCGGCGGCGACTGGAACGACGGCATGAACCGCGTCGGCGAAGCCGGCAAGGGGGAGAGTGTCTGGCTCGGCTGGTTCCTTTTGAAGACGCTGGGCGACTTTACCACCGTGGCCAAGGGGCAGGGCGACACCAAGCGGGCGCAGGCCTGGACAAAACACGCCGATGTGCTGAAGCGGGCGCTGGAAAGCACCGCCTGGGACGGCCAGTGGTATCGCCGCGGCAGCTACGATGACGGCACGCCGCTTGGCTCGCACAATTCGGACGAGTGCAAGATCGACTCCATCGCGCAGTCGTGGAGCGTGCTCTCCGGCGAGGGCGACCCCGCGCGCTCGACCACGGCGATGCAGCAGGCGACGAACCTGCTGGTCGACGACAAGCTCAAGATCGTCAAACTGTTTACCCCGGCCTTCCAGAACACGAGAAAGGACCCTGGTTACATCAAGAGTTATCCGCCGGGCGTGCGCGAGAACGGCGGCCAGTACACCCATGCGGCGACCTGGTTCGTGATCGCGCTCGCCGAAATGGGCCGCACCGACGATGCCTATCGCTGCTTCTCGATGCTGAACCCGGTCAACCATGCGCTCGACGATGCATCGGCCGAGCATTACCGCGTCGAGCCGTACGTCGTCGCCGCCGACATCTATTCCGGTGAGGGCAAGGGCGGTCGCGGCGGCTGGACCTGGTATACGGGCTCTGCGGGATGGCTCTACCGTGCTGCGGTCGAAGGCATTCTGGGCATCGAGCGGCGGGGCAAGCAGATCACGTTCCGGCCGAAACTGCCCAGCCATTGGGACGGCTATTCTGCCACGCTGAAGATGCTGGGGTCGGAGATCAAGGTTCGCGTCATCCGCGACAAAAAGGCCAAATCCATCTCGCTCGAAGTCAATGGAACCAAGACAAAGTCTTCCGGTTTTCAGCCGAAAGCCGGCGACAAGACCGAGGTGGTCGTCAAGATACCCGCGTGAAATCAAAGGCTTCAGGTTGTTGACGCGCGCCTCTCGAGGCGCGCGTTTTCTACTTCGGCATGCTCCTGGCGCAGAACGGCGTGCCTTCCCGGATACCGGCGGTCCAAGCGTGCAGTGACTAAAAATGTGGCAGCGCCAGCTGCTGCCATGATTTTGCCGCAAGACTGACATTTCACCTTTTATCTCAAACCGTTAGGTGATCACGGCAGATTTCGCAACGTCGTCATCTTTTGTTCGCAGAATGGGAACGGAAGAGGTAGACGGGCATTGTTTTGCGACCCGTTAACCGGTACGTGTCAAGAAATGGTGCGGTGCACAATAATGTTTTGGGCGGAGTAGCTGAAGTGTCACTTCTGCAAATCTACTGGAGAGCGCTGGGTTATCTCGCAGCCGACAGGAAGCGCGTTGCGTTTATCTGCGGTGCGAATGTCGCGCTCGCCATTATCGCCATCCTCGAGCCGATCATGTTCGGCCGGGTAATCGACGCCATCTCCGATAAGGGTTCGGTGTTTTCGACGCTGGCGCTGTGGGCCGGTCTCGGCGCCTTTAACATCGTCGCCTTCGTGCTGGTGGCGCGCGGCGCCGACCGTTTTGCCCACAAGCGGCGCAGCGAGGTGCTGTGCCAGTCGTTCGAGCGCGTGATCACCATGCCGCTCGCCTGGCACCACCAGCGCGGCACCTCCAACGCGCTGCACACGCTGCTGCGCGCCGTCGAGACGCTGTTCAGCCTGTGGCTTGAATTCATGCGCCAGCATCTGTCGACGGCGGTTGCGCTGGCTCTGCTGATTCCGACCGCGATAAGCATGGATCTTCGCATGTCGCTGGTGCTGATGGCGCTGGGCGTTCTCTATGTCGGCATCGGCCGGCTTGTGATGAAGCGCACCAAGGCGGGCCAGGCCGCGGTCGAGCGTCACTACCATCAGGTCTTCGCGCATGTGACCGACTCGGTCAGCAATGTCGCCGTGCTGCAGAGCTACAACCGTCTCGGCCACGAGGCCGATACGCTGCGCCGCTATGTCAAGAACCTGCTCGACGCGCAGAACCCGGTGCTCGACTGGTGGGCGATGGCCAATGCGTTGCACCGCCTGTCGTCGACCATTTCGATGATGGTTGTGCTTTTGATCGGCGCCTATCTGGTCACCCATGGCCAGCTCAAGATCGGCGACGTCATCGCCTTCACCGGCTTTGCCACGCTGCTGATTGCCCGCCTCGACCAGATGTCGGCTTTCGCCAACCAGATTTCGGAAGCCCGCGCCAAGCTCGAGGACTTCTATCACCTCGAGGATTCGGCCGCCGACTCCGCCGAGCCGGACGGCTTGCGCGACCTCACCAACGTCACCGGCCACGTCCGCTTCGAGAATGTCGGCTTCGAGTTTGCCAATTCGAGGCAGGGCGTCGACGACGTCTCCTTCGAAGTCCAGGCCGGGCAGACGGTTGCCATCGTCGGCCCGACCGGCGCCGGCAAGACGACGCTGATCAACCTCTTGCAGCGCGTCTTCTCGCCGTCTCATGGCCGTATCCTGATCGACGGCATCGACACCCGCACGGTGACCCGCAAGTCGCTGCGTCATTCGATCGCCACCGTCTTCCAGGATGCCGGCCTGCTCAACCGCTCGATCGAGGACAACATCCGCGTCGGTCGTGCCGAGGCGACTTATGACGAGGTTCACGCCGCCGCCAATGCGGCTGCCGCGCAGGATTTCATCCTTGCCAAGAGCGCCGGCTATGACACCGTCGTTGGCGAGCGCGGCGGCCAGCTTTCAGGCGGCGAGCGTCAGCGCATCGCCATTGCCCGCGCCGTGCTCAAGGACGCACCGATCCTGGTGCTCGACGAGGCAACGAGCGCGCTCGATGTCGAGACCGAGGACCGCGTCAAGGAAGCCATCGACGAACTGAGGCGCAACCGCACCACCTTCATCATCGCCCACCGCCTGACCACCGTCCGCGACGCCGACCTGGTCGTGTTCATGGACAAGGGCAAGGTGGTCGAGATGGGCGGCTTCGCCGAACTGTCGCTGCGCAATGGCCGTTTCGCCAGCCTGCTGCGCGCCGGCGGCCTGCTCAACGACGAGGAAGTCCGCCGCCTCAGCCGCACCGTGAATATCGAAGCGGCGTAAGCTTTTTTACCTCCCCCTTGTGGGGAGGTCGGACCCGTAGGGTCCGGGTGGGGTGGTGCCCCACCACCCCCACCCCGCTGCTTCGCAGCGACCCTCCCCACGAGGGGGAGGGTAAATAAGACTGCGACACTCCCTCGATTGCCCCGAACGCGCCGCCGGTCTATCTAGACCTTATGAGCGATACCTCCTCACGCCTCGCCGGCTGGACCGACCTCGCCAACCCCACGCGCTTTGTCGGGCTGGCCGATAGGCTGGTGCCGTGGCTGGCGTCGATCGCCGCGATCCTGCTCGCCATCGGTCTCTATATGAGCTTTGCCGCGCCTGAGGATTTCCAGCAGGGCATCACGGTGCGCATCATGTATATCCACGTGCCTTTCGCCTGGCTCGCCATGATGTGCTACACGGTGATGGCCGTCGCCGCGCTCGGCACGCTGGTCTGGCGCCATCCCTTGGCCGATGTCGCGCTGAAGTCGGCAGCCCCGATCGGCGCCACCTTCACCGCGCTTGCGCTGGTCACCGGCTCGATCTGGGGCAAGCCGATGTGGGGCACCTGGTGGGTCTGGGACGCCCGCCTGACCTCGGTCTTCATCCTGTTCCTGATGTATCTCGGCATCATCGCGCTGACGCGTGCGCTCGATGACGCCAGCCGTGCCGCCTGGGCCGCCGCCATCATCACGCTCGTCGGCTTCATCAACATCCCGATCATCAAATTCTCGGTCGACTGGTGGAACACGCTGCACCAGCCGGCCTCGGTGTTCCGGCTCGGCGGACCGACGATCGATCCCAGCCTGCTATGGCCGCTGCTGGTGATGGCGCTCGGCTTCACCGTGCTGTTCTTCGCGCTGCATTTGACGGCGATGCGCACCGAAATCCGCCGCCGGCGGGTGATCGCCATGCGCAGGGTGGCGGCACGGCAGGCCGACTAGCGCGATTTTCAAAACCGAAGCCATACGCCTGCCGCCAAACATTAGCATGTGCTGCTATGTTGCGGTGCAGCAACAAGAATTCTCAAAAGATTGTTCCCGACTTCGCTTGGCTCCTTGATCTCGTTTGCTTTCTTGACAGCTCGGCCGCGAAGCAAGAGTGATACCAGTCACTAGTTGTAGCGAGGGAATCGGCGATGAAACTGCGCTTGTTGGCTGGCGTCTCGACATTTGCATTGGTGCTTGGCTGGAGTTCGGCGTATGCCGCCGACGCGATCGTCGACGTTCCGAGGGCAGAGGATCTCTGGTACGTCACGCTCTTCGGCGGCGCCAGTTTCCCGAACCATGTGAAAACGGACTACAATGGTACTGGCTATTCAGTCGATCTTGATACCGGGTTCGTAATCGGCGGCGCTGTCGGTCGGCGCATCAACGATGTGTTTCGTGTCGAAGGCGAACTGTCCTACGCGCGCTACAAGGCAAGCGAATACAGCTACACGGGCGTCGGCAACTATCCGGCTTCCGGCAATCTGTCGGCCACCTATCTTCTCGCCAACGTCTGGGCCGATGTTGCGCATTTTGGTGATGCCAAACTCTATGTCGGCGGCGGTCTCGGCGCGGCCTATGTTACCGCCGATACTCACTTTGATGGCCACGCTTATGGATACGGGCCTGGCGGCTGGGGTTTCGCCGGCCAGGTGGGCGCCGGTGTTACCTACGCGGTAACGCAGAATGTCGACCTCGATTTCGGTTACCGCTTTAAGGCCGTGACAAGCGTGGATCTAGACGACAATGATGGCGGCGGCACATACGAGAACGCCAAATTGTACTCCCACAATCTCCAGCTTGGCGTTACCCTGAAGTTCTGATTGGTTCGTCGCAGGCCGCGACCGGGATTTGACGGATGCCGCTCTTGCCACGCCGGCAACCCCTGGGCCTGCCGGCAATGATCCCAGCTTCGCTGCCGTCCGCCGGTGAACCGGCGGAAAAGACATTGCAGCGCGGCATCGACCTGCAACGGCGCAAGCGTTTTCGTGAGGCCGAGTTCTGCTACCAGACGGTGCTTCGCACGCAGCCCAAAAATGCCATGGCGCTGAACCTGATGGGCACGCTCGCCATCGAGGCCGAGCATCATGACGCCGCCATTGCCTATATGGAAAGGGCGGTCAAGCTCGAACCGGACAACGCCATCTTCCGCAACAATCTCGGCAACGCCTACAATGTCACCGGCAACGTCGACAAGGCGCGCAGACATCTGAGAAAGGCGATCGAGCTCGATGGAGGGCTCATCGAAGCGCTGTGCAATCTCGGCCGCTCCTACCGCAGCCAGCTCGAGGGCGACATTGCCGAAGGGTTCTATCGCCAGGCGCTGGCTATCGACGGCCAGTCGGTGATGGCACTTGCCGGTATGGGCGATTTGCTCACCGACATTGGCCGGCCGGCCGAGGCGGTCGAATGCTTCAGCAAGGCCCTTGCCATCGACCCGGGCCATGTCGAGGCGCTGGCTGGAATGGCGCTTGCGCGCCGGGCGGTCAAGGACGATCCGACGTTGCCTTTGGTGCTGAAACGCCTGGAATTGCCGACAACGACCGATCGCGAGCGGGTAGTGCTGCACCACGCCGCTGGCAAGATGCTCAATGATCAGCGCGAGTATAGCCCGGCCATCCGCCATTTCGCGAGGGCCAAGGCGATTTCCGGCAATGATTTCGACATCGACCGGCACACCCAGCTTTACGACAGCTTCATCGACACTTTCGACGCCGGCTTCTTCGAGGCGCGAGCCAATTTGGGAAATCCATCCAGACGCCCGGTCTTCATCGTCGGCATGCCACGGTCGGGAACGACGCTGACCGAGCAGATATGCGCCAGTCATCGCGATATCCATGGCGCCGGGGAGTTGTCGACCATTCGTTCACTTGCCGGCGAACTTGGGTTCGACAAGCTCGACCCAGCCATTTTCACCAAGGCCATGGCGGCGCTCACTGCAGCCAAGGCCAAGGAGCTTGGATCGAAATATCTCGACGATCTCAAAAAGCGCAACAACACGGTGCGGCTTGTCGTCGACAAGATGCCGCACAATTTCGAGCTGCTGGCCTTCATCAGCCTGATCTTGCCGAATGCCCGCATCATCCATTGCCGGCGTGACCCGATGGACAATTGCGCGTCCTGTTTCATGCATAATTTTTCCGAGGCGCACGGCTATAATGCCGATCTGACCAAGCTTGGGCAGTATTACCGGCAGTATGACCGCCTGATGCGCCATTGGACCAAGGTCATCCCGCTGAATATCCACGACATGCCCTACGAAGAAACGGTCGCCGATTTCGAAAATCGCGCCCGCGGATTGATCGGATTCCTCGGCGTTGAGTGGGACGATGCCTGCCTGCGTTTCAACGAGACCGAGCGCACCGTGCGGACGCCGAGCCGCTGGCAGGTGCGCCAGCCGATCTATTCATCCTCGGTCGAGCGCTGGAAGCTGTATGGCGACGCGCTGGATCCGCTGAAGGCGGCGCTGGGTCCGGTTTATCAGTCCTGATTTCAGTTGGCCCGAACAACCTCGCGCTCGACGCGCGCTGGCGTAGATTAGACCTGAGTTGCATCGTGCTTTGGGGCCAAATGAAAGCCGAATGCTTTCATGACCGCCAGTGTGGTTTCCAGCGTAGGATTACCGTTTTCGCTGAGCGAGGTATAAAGATGCTCGCGAGCCAAGCCGGTCTTTCTGGCAATGTTGCTCATCCCCTTGGCGCGGGCAACGACACCGAGGGCGGACGCGACGAATTTGGCGTCTCCGGTTTCCATTGCCTCTGCCAGAAACGCCTCGATTGCCGTATCGGAATCGAGCATTTCGGCGGGATCGAAATCATAGATTTTTTCAACCATTGTCGTCACTCCATTCTACGGCCAGGCGCTTTGCTGTCCGTATGTCGGTTTCTTGTGAACTTTTATCCCCGCCGCACAGGAGCAGGATGACCGTTTCACCGCGCTTGTGAAATAAACGCGATAGCCGGGCCCATAGTGAATGCGCAATTCACTGATGCCTTCACCCACTGGGGCCACGTCGCCGGGATTTCCTACAATCAAACGTTGCAGCCGAACGGCAATTGCCGCCTTGGCTCTTCCGTCTTTCAGCTTTTGGTGCCACCTCCGAAAGGTGGCTGTCTGCTTCAGGATTGCCATGGGGACTAGTAAGTTATAAATTACAATTCGTCAATGTCGAAATAGGGCGAGCCTCCAAAACGAAAAGCCTCACCCCATCCGCCCACGCGCTTCCACCTTCAGCGTTTCCAGCACCTTGTCACCGTCGATCAGATGCACCTGGTCGAACAGGTTGGTCACGACGCAGCAATGATCAGGCACCACGCGAACGCGTTCGCCGATGCGCAGGCTCGCGCCATTCGCAAGCGTGACCGTGCCATGTTCCTCGCTCAAGCTGGTGACGCGGGCGCCGGGCATGCCGAGCAGCTCGCCAAAATCGGCGAGCCCCAGCGTGTCGCTGGACAGCGCCTTGCTGCCGCTGTCCAGGATGGCGCGGGCCGGCGTCGGATGGCTGACCACGGTGGCGAGCACCGTCAGCGCACAATCGTCGAGCGTGCCGACGCCTTTGGCGACCTGATACCGGTCGAGGTAGATGTAGGTGCCGGGGCGATATTCGGTAACCAAGCTGTCCTCGCCGGAGCGCCACATATCCGGCGTGCCGCCGCTTGAAATGCGATCACAGGCGAGACCCGAGGCCGCGAGCGTTTGCTTGGCGCCGGCCAGCCAGGATTCGGCCTCGGCGGCGCGGCCGGCCGCGGGGTAGGTCATCAGCCCGCCGAAAGTGAGCCCCTTGGCTTGGTCGATCAACTTCGCCAGTGCCAGCGCCTCGGCGGCGCTCTGCACGCCGCAACGGCCCATGCCGGTGTCGCATTCGACCAGAACGGGCAGGGGGTGCCCGGTATCGGTGAAGGTGGCGGCGAGCCCATCCAGCGTTTCGAGGCTGTCCACGGTCACTGACAGTGTCACACGGCCATGCAGCGCCTTGAGGCGCTCCAGCTTGGCGCGGCCAAGGATGTTGTAGGGCAGAAAAATATCGGTCAGCCCGGCATCGGCCATCACTTCCGCCTCGCCGATCTTCTGGCAGGTGATGCCGACCGCGCCGGCCGCCATCTGCTTCTTCGCCCAATAAGGCAGCTTGTGCGTCTTGATGTGCGGCCTGAGTTTCAGCCCGTGGCGGTCGGCATGCGCCTGCGCTCGTGCGATGTTGGCTTCGGCGCGGGCCGCGTCGATGAGGATCGCCGGCGTGTCGAGGTCGTCTATGCCTTGCATGAAATATCACCCTGGGAAATCTGGCTGACTTATGGCCCCGATCCGCACGGATGTCATGGGGCCAGCACGCAGTTTGCGTCGACACCGCAGCGCTGTTCGGCTATGCGCTTCAGATAACTCCAGGGAACGCGACGCGAAGGGATCACAATCATGAAACGCTCCACCGTCAACGACATCATCCGCGATGCAGACGCCTTCATCCGCTCGTTCGGCTACATCATGCCGCCCTTCGCCTACTGGAGCCCGGAAGAGATGAAGGCGCGCAAGGCCGACTCCGCCGCGATTTTCAGCTCGCGGCTCGGTTGGGACATCACCGATTACGGCCAGGAAAAATTCGACGAACTCGGCCTGTTCCTGTTCACCGTTCGCAACGGCGTCTATGCCGACATGAAGAAGGGCATGGGCATGCTTTATGCCGAGAAGATCATGATCTCGCGCAAGGATCAGCTGTCGCCGATGCACCGCCACAACGTCAAGGCCGAGGACATCATCAACCGCGGCGGCGGTAAGCTCGTGCTTGAACTGTTCATGCACGATCGCGACGGCGGCATCGATCCGAAGGCCGAAGTGACGGTGCCGGTCGACGGCACCATCCACAGGCTGCCGGCAGGCGGGCTCCTGAAGCTCGACCCGGGCCAGAGCGTCACGCTGCTGCCCGGCGTCTGGCACGCCTTCTGGGCCGAGGGCAAGGATGTGCTGATCGGCGAGGTCTCGACCGTCAATGACGATCTCACCGACAACGTCTTCCGCGAACCGATCGGCCGCTTCTCCAACATCCACGAGGACGTTGCGCCGGTGCACCTGCTGGTGTCCGACTATGAAACGTGGGTGGGGTAGGCGGCCTCGCCGCTTTTACTTCGTTTGATTGAGAAGTGCGCCCAGCCTGCGCACTTCGGCGATCAGGCGAGGCATGTCCTGCCGCGCCGCAGCCATGAAATCCTGGTCTTCGGCCGTGGCGCTGGCCATTTCGATATCGTCGCCGCGATCCGCGCCTTCGTCGGTTTGAATGAAATTCGATCTGCTCAGCAAATCCCGACCCTCGACCCATGATTTCCATGGGCCGGGCTGAGCTGCGGCAGCACGCGCGCCTCCATTTCCTGGAGTTCGAGCTCGGATGGAGAGGTGTTCATGGTGACCGATTACTCGACGCTGTTAACGACAAAGCGAAATGCACTCTCGAACAGCACGCCCGAGATCCTCTGGCGTATCTGTTGAAGACAAGATCGTGTCCAGCGGCACGGCACTCTCTCTGTTGACTTTGGCATAGGGGGTAAGTGTGAATTTGTCGTCCCTTCCCTGGTCGACCGACATCTGACGGGATTTCTGAAGGAGGGAGTTGTACGACTTGAAGCCGAACCGCGAAGCCGAGCTGTCAAGAAGAACCGTGTGTACGATGTCGTCGGGCACATCGCTGGCATAAGCACCAAGCGCGTTGAGTGTTGCTAGACCGATCTCTTTGTCGGAGACCGAAGGTAGCTCGCCAATCAAAATGACGGGACCTGCGAACTTCTCCCAGCCGTCGCGGGTGGTAGCCATCGGAATTGCAAACACACTTTTATCAACTATGTTCAGGAAGCAATGTCTCATGTATCGACTCCCATCTGAGGCACAGCTCACCGCTGATACTTATCCGCCTTGCGGTTGCCCAACAGCAGCTTGCGTTCGAGCTGTGCCCGCAGCTCTCCGTAATAGGCGGTGAGGAAGGCCCTGGAATCGACGGCATCGACCATCATGCCGATCTTGCGCCCGATCGTCTCGGCCACCGCTTTCAGCGCGAAATAGTCGTCGCGGCGCAGCACCTCTTCCAGCTTGTGCAGTTCGGCGATGCCATAGGCGTCAAGCTGCGCCTGGGTGAAGCGGAATGCGCGGGTGGTGGTGTCCTGGCGTTGCGACAGGTCTTCGACCAGCGCCAGGTTCGGCGCCTCGACAACCCACGTTCCGGCCAAAAGGTCGCCGATGCGCATGCGGTCGCGGTTGAACAGCGGGAAGAGCGCAAACAGCAGCGTCCACACCAGTCCGAAGATCGTCGTCAGCGTGTCGGCGAGCCCCATCTCGCTGCGGCCGAGGATGATCGACAGCGGCAGGAAGATCTCGATCTCGCGCATCAGGTTGCGGGCAATGACCTGATCGACTGACAGGCCGGCGCCGCTGCGCGACGCCACCCGGATGCCGAGCATCCGTTTGCCGGGCGTGGCGGCGCGGCGGCCGGCTTCGAAGACGATGAAATAGGCGTTGCGCAGGAAGAAGATCAGGATGATCCAGACGATGAACAGCGGCTGCGCGCCTTCGCCTTTGAGGCCGGCCAGCCCGAACAGTGCAACGATCGAGATCACGATCGCCGTGACGATGATGATGACAAAGTCGAGCAGGAAGGCGGCGGCGCGGGTGCCGGCATCGGCGAGCTTGATCCGGAGATCGACCCCTTCCGGCGTGATCAGCGGCCGTATCGTCGAGACGGCAGCGCGCCTAGCGGTCGCCATGCCGCACCACCCTGAACACATAGAAATAGCAAAGCCACAGCGTCAGCATGACGCCGCCAATGGCATAGCGTGTCACGTCGCTGGTGATCACCTGCCTGCCGATGCCTTCGAGCAGGCCGGCAAACAAAAGCATGATCGTCACCCCGACCATGGTGGTTGCGGCCACGCGCCCGGCATCGGCTGCCGCCGTCATCCGCGTCAGTTCGCCGGGGAAGGCGATGCGCGTGCCGATGCGCATGCCGGCGGCGCCCGCCAAGGCGATCGCGAACATCTCGGTGGTGCCGTGGATGGACAGCCAGCCGCCCAGCTCCAGCCCGAGCCCCTTGGCGATGTAGATCTGGAACATCGCGCCAAGCAGGCAGCCATTCATCAGGATCAAGAGCACGCTCGGCACCGCGAAGGCAAAGCCCAGCGCGAAGGCCAGGATCGCCACCTGGACATTGTGCGTGAACAGATAGGCGGCGAAGCCCGACAGGAAATTGCTGTCGGCGCCGTCATAAAGCACCTGTCGCAGGACTTCGACTGAGGCATCCGGGTTGCGCCCGCCGGCCAAGCTCGGCGGAATGATGGCGTCGAACCAGCCCTTGTCTTTGGCCACCAGCCAGTAGCCGGCGCCGGCGCCGACAAAGGTCAGGACGACCGACAGCAAGGTCTCGCGCCACAAATCGCGAATTGCATGCGGCCAGTCATGCAGAAAGAAATCGCCGATGCGCTGCCGCAAGCCGCGACGCGCGCCATAGAGGTAGAAGTAGCCGCGCAGGCAAAGCGCTTCGAGATAGCTGACCAGCGCATTGTCGAGCGAGGTCGCCCGCGCCACCGAAAGCGAGGACAGCGCCGAGCGGTAGAGCAATGGCAGCGACAGCAGTTCGTCTTCCGATAGCGTGCGTGGCGCACGTTTCTCGACCCGGGCAAGCAGCGCCTCGAACGCCTTCCAGTCGGCCTCGCGCTCCGAACGGAAGCTCGCCAGCGACTGGCGCACCGCATCCTTGCCGACCAGCGCGTTCACAACAGATCCTCCCGCTTGAGCTCGAGATAGCGCTCGACCAGCGCCGGTCCGAGCCTCTGATGGTCGGCTTCGATGACATGCGCGCCGAGCAGCCTGAGCCTGCCGATGACGACCTGCCTTTCGCGCAGCAGCCCGCCGGCGACGACCGAGCGCGCCACATCCTCCGGTGCGTCCGGCGGCATGTCGGCCAGTGTCTCCAGTTCGACATCCTTCATCATCATGAACAGCACCAGATGCCGTTCGGTGAGCCGACCGACGGTGCGCAGCATCAGTTCGGCGCTGATCGGATCGACGAAGTCGGTGAAGATGATCACCAGCGAACGCCGGTCGAGCTTTGCTGCAAGGGTCGTCAACGCCAGGGTGAAATTGGTCTCTTCGGTGGAATAGTCGATCTCCGCCGCCCGCTTCTGGATCATGGCGAAGCTGGCGGAGCCGCGCACGGCGCCGCTGGAGACGCGCGGCCGCGCATCGAAGCCGAACAGGGAGACCATGTCGCCGCCCTTCAGCGCAATGAACGCCGACAGCAAGGCGGCGGTGACCGCGCGGTCGACCTTCGGCACGCCGTCGACGGGCTCGCACATCAGCCGGCCGCTATCGATGGCCAGCACGATGTTGTTGTTCTCCTCGATACGGAATTCGCGCGCCAGAAGCCTGCCGTGGCGGGCGCTGCGCTTCCAGTCGATCATGCGCCGGCCCATGCCGGGCTGGTAGTCCTTGAGCGCCTCGAATTCGCGGCCCTGGCCGGCGCGGCGCTGCGCATGTCCGTCGGGCAGCGCCTGGCGCTGCAGAAGCGTGATCGCCTCGTCGCGGGCGCTGCTGACGTTGGGCAGCACCGCCACCTTGCCGTCCATCGGCAGCACGACCTGGTTCCAGACCAAGCCGAACGGCCCGCGCCAGCGCACCCACAGACGGTCGAACCTGGCAATGCCGCGCCGCAGCGCCTGAAATCTGAGATCGAGCGATGCGCTGCCGGCCTCGGCGGTCAACGCGCCGCCGGTGCCGCCCAGCGGTTGCAGCCGCTCGTCATGGCCAAGACGCGCCTGCACGGCGCGCGGTCGTCCGCCGAGCCTGGCGGTGACATTGACGGTGAGCTGGCCGCCGACGCTGACCTGCGGCGGGGCGTGGATGCTGGCGTTCAGAGAAGCCCGTCCGCGCCCGGCGGCCGCGTCCACGGCCAGGAAAGCAAGCAGCGCGCAGATCCACAACAGGCCGAGATACCACATCGACGGCAGCGCGAGCGCGATCAGGAAGGCCGGTATTGCACCGGCCGCACCTGCCCAGACTGCCCGGCCGCTCGGATAAATCAACGTGGCGCTTCCGTCTGGTCTACAAGGTCGGTCACGATCTGTTCGACCAGGCGGCCGTCGATCTGCGCCGCCGGCGACAGGATAACGCGATGGCGCAGCGTCGGCACGGCAAGCGCCTTGACGTCGTCGGGGATGACATAGGCACGCCCGTCGAGCGCTGCCCGAGCCCGTGCAGCTCTCGCCAGCATGGCGCCCGCGCGCGGGCTGGCGCCGACCTCGAGGTCGGGGCTTTCGCGCGTGGCCCGCACCAGCCTGGCGATATAGTCGACGACATCATCGACCAGCGTAACCTCGCCGACGGTCGCCAACCCCTTTTCCAGCGTCTTGCGGTCGGCCTGGGCCTTGATGCCGTACTGCTTGATGTCGTGCGAGGCGGTGCCGCCGCCATGGTGGATGATGATCGCCTTTTCCTCTTCCGGGCCGGGGTAGCTCACCCGGTGCTTGAACAGGAAACGGTCGAGCTGGGCTTCGGGCAGGGGATAGACGCCCTGGTGCTCGATTGGGTTCTGCGTCGCGACCACCATGAAGTTCGGGCCGAGCGCATGGGTGGTGCCGTCGAAGGTGACGGCATGCTCCTGCATCGCCTCCAGCAGGGCTGCCTGGGTCTTCGGCGGCGTTCGGTTGATTTCGTCGGCGAGCAGCAGATCGCAGAAGATCGGGCCGCGCGTCAGCGTGAACTGCCCGGTCTGGAAATTGTAGATGTTGGAACCGACGATATCGCCGGGCATCAGGTCGGGCGTGAACTGGATCCTGCCATAGGCGACGCCCAGCGCCTGGGCAAAGCAGCGCGCCGTCATCGTCTTGGCCGTGCCCGGCGGTCCCTCGAGCAATATATGCCCGCCGGCGAACAATGCCGTGAGCATCAGATCGACCGTATCGTGTTGCCCGGTGATGGCCTTGGCCACCTCTTCCCTGATCTGTGTCGCCAGGGCCTTCACATCATCGACGTTCACCGAGCCTCCTTGCCGTCCAGTCGTGCAGCTTTTCGGCTGCATCATGCATTTGTGTCAGGGTCTTTGCCGCGTTCGCAGCTTGCAGGCGGGTCGTGAACCCGCCGGCTTCGTCCTTATCGCGGGAATCGAGCCAGCGGTCGAGCGCTTCGCCCTGCAAACCGTGCGGCGCGCCGAGCAGCGCGCCGGCGCGTACGCGTGCCAGTGCTCCATAGCGGTCGCCCAGTTCTTCCAGCCGGCCGGCGCGGCGCAACAGCATCGCCGTGGTGTCGACCAGCGCGCGTTTGCCGAAGGCGATGGCGCGCTGATCGGCCCGTGGCGGCCCGAACCGGCCAAGGCCATGCAGGAAGGCAAGTGCCGCCGCCGCCAGGATGGTCAGCGTCAGCGCCAGGAAGGGCGGCTCGACCAGAAGCTTGGCGAGATCGTATTTTCGCCCGACGCCATGCAGCGTCAGGTCGAACATGACAGCACCCTCTTCGGGCTGCAGGAGCTCGATCAGCTTGAGCGCCGCCGCCGCCCTGTCGGGATCTTTCAAGCCGGCGTTATTGATGAGATCGGGGTCCGTCAGAATGTAGAACCGCTCGTCTTCGACCTCGGTCAGCACGGCCGTGCCGTTGCCGGCGGCAATCAGCGGGTGTTCGTCGGCCACCCATTGCAACTGGTCGGGAACGCTGACCATTTGCCCTGAGACGTCGAGTTGCTTGACCGTGGTCTCACCTTCGCCGAGCTTGGCCTTGGCGATCCGGGCGAGCCAGTCGTTGACCACGACGTCCGGCAGCCGCTGGATCTTCATCTCCCAGCCTTCGTGCAAGGCCAGCGGCAAGGTCGCCCATTTGGGCAGAACGAACAGCGTATCCAGGCCCTTGCGAAGCTTGATGATGTTGGCGAGCGCATCTGGGTCGCTGTCGGGCGAAATCGTGACGATCAGCAGCATCTCGGTCTCGAGATCGCTGTCGGACCGCGCCATATCGGGCGCCTTGCCGGTCAGCTTCAGCCATTGCGCCAGGCCGGCATAGCCGATGCCGCTCTTCGACAGCGGCGTTGCGCCACCGGCGCTCGGCTGGCGAAAGTCGGGCGCATAGGTGGACAACAGGAAGAAGCCCGCGGCCGCGAGTAGGCTGGCGAAAATGCCCCAGAACAGCGTCCTGCGGCTGAACGGTTCCTGCTGGGCGATGTCGGCTGTCGCGTCACTCACGTCCAGGCATCCCTGAAGACGAATCGTTCATAGGCGCTGCGCGCCTCCTGCCAGCCTTCCGGCCCGACCGGCCGGCGCGCGAACAACGCTGCCTCGACGATGCGCGCGATCTGGGTAAAGGCGCTGCGCGCCCGCGTTGGCAGCGACGCCGCTCCCGCGATATCGCGCGCGGTCAGCGACGGGCGCAGGAAGTCGGGCAGGCGGCCGGCAATGTCGGCAACGCTGCGGCGCAGCAGGAGATGCACCGCCTCGTCATACTCGCCCCGGGCGGCCAGCGCATCGGCTTCCGACAGCAGGACCTGCGCGGCGCCCACGTCGGGGTGCCATGTCGCTTCCGCCTCGGTCACGCTCTTTTTGCGCCACCAGGGCAGGCGCCAGGCGACGCCTTTCACCTCAAGCAAAATCAGCAGCAGAATGATTGCGGCACCTGTGATCACGGCTCCCCAGAACAGATAGATCATGTACGGGCCGAGCGATTTCAGGAACTCGCCCAGCGGTCTTAGCCACTCGGGGGTCTCGGGTGGTCTGTAGGCCGGCAGGTCGAACTGGATCGAATCGTCCGACAGCAACTGCTTGTGCAGTTTGGCCAGCCATTCGGCTTGCGCAGCGTCCGGCTGTGCAGCAGTCACCTTTTCGCCCCCATGAACCTGCGGTTCGCGAGCCGACACTGGCAATGCAGCGTAACTTTTGCAAGTGGGCTAGACGCCAGTCGTTAATCTTGGCAAATTTACTACTGCGGCTGCCGGACAATATTCGGCGGTGGAACAGGGGGCGCATCATGACTTCGGCAACATTTGCACGGCCTGAGAAATTTCAGATCGGCAGGGTCTTCAACAACATCTTCTCCGTCATCGGCCGCAATGTCGGCCTTAGCGTCGGACTGGCACTGCTGTTTTCCGGTTTGCCGACGATCTTGCTCCAGCTGTGGACCGGCTCGCGCATGCAAGCGCTCCTGCAGGCCGATCCTGGCGCCGCGGCCGATCCCACTTTCGCCCTTCGCAATTCCTGGGTCACGTTCGTCGCCATTTTCATCAGCTCCATTTTCGCGCTGCTGCTTCAGTCGTCGCTTGTACGGGCCACGATCGAGGATTTGAACGGCAAGCGTCCGACCTTCGGCGACAGCCTGCAGATTGCCATTCGCTTTTTGCTGCCGACGCTGGCGATAGGTTTCCTCGTTGCCCTGGGGGCGGGCCTGGCCGCGATCGCCTTGATTGTGCCCGGCATCATCCTGTGGCTTGGCTGGTCGGTCTCGGTGCCGGTCCTGATCCAGGAGCGGCTCGGCGTGTTCGGTTCCATGTCGCGCAGCCGCGCCCTGACCAAGGGCAGCCGTTGGTCGCTGTTCGGCCTGTTCCTGGTCCTGATCATCATTGCCATGGTCATCCAGGGTGCAGTCGGCGTGGTTGTCTACCTGTTTCACGGCATCGCCGCGGCCATCGTCGCTGGGCTGGTGCAGAGCGTGATGTCGATGCTGCTGTCGGTCGCCGCCGCAGTCAGCTATGTCGAGCTGCGCCAGGTCAGGGAAGGCACAAGCGTCGACGAACTGGCCGAGATTTTCTCATAAGCAGACGGCTTTGCACTGCCTTGACCCGGCTGGGTCAAGGCAGTGCGGGGAGGAGGCATCATAACGTCACTGGCGCAGGACCGACCGGAAAAATTTCGCATCGGCAGGGTTTTCAGCAACAGCTTCGCGGTCATTGGCCGCAATCTGGGTTTCCTTGCTGTGGTTGTCGGACTTTTCTCGACACTGCCCGCACTGCTGTACAATCTCTGGAACCTGTCCCGGGTCGCTACATTGGTGAACGTCGACAGCGCCGGGAACGCCGCCGCTTTCGAGACGTCGGCCATGGGAGACTACTCGGGCTTATCGATAGTCGCTTCCTTGATCATTTTCGTTCTGGCCTTGCTGGTGCAAGCGGCGCTTGTCAGAGCGGCAATCGAGGATTTGAACGGCAAGCGGCCGGTCATCGGCGACTGCATCCAGATAGCATTGCGCAGCTTCTTGCCCACGCTGGGCATAGGCATTCTGATCATTGTCACTCTGGTGGTGGCTGTTTTTGTGATGGTTTTCATCGCCTGGGTCATTCCACCTATCGGGTGGCTGATCGGGCTTGCCCTGGCGTTTATCCCCGCTTTCATGTGGCTGATTTCCGTATCGGTTTCCGTGCCCATTGCGGTTCAGGAGCGGCTTGGCGTGTTCGGCTCGATATCGCGCAGCCGTGCCCTGACCAAAGGCAGCCGCTGGTCGATATTCTGGCTGCTGCTGATCATTGGCGTGGCGGCGATGCTCATCCAGGCGGTGTTCACTTTGTTTTTCGGACTGGCGGTCGCCACCACCGGCGGCATCACCGGCGTCGGTGTCCTGGTCGGAGCGCTCGGCAGCACTCTGGTGTCGACGATCTTTTCGACGATGCTGTCGGTGACCATTGCCGTCACCTATGTCGAACTGCGCCAGGTCAAGGAAGGCACCAGCGTCGACGAACTGGCGCAGATTTTTTCGTAACGGCACATCGACCGGGGTAGGGCAATCGTGACGTCGATGACGCCGGAGCAGCCAGGCAAATTTCGCATCGGCAGGGTTCTCCGCGATACGTTCGCGATTATCCGGCGCAATCCGGTGCTGTGCTTGGGAGTGGCGTTGTTCGTATACGCCTTGCCGGAGTTTGGATTTTCCTACTGGTTCTGGGTATCCGTTGCGTCGGTAGAGCCCGAATACTCGATGCGACGGTTGACGATCACGGCAATCTTCATGTTGGGCTTTTTTGTGCTGGGGGCATTCATGCAGGCGGCATTGACGCGAGCGGCCCTGATGGATCTGCGCGGCGAACGGCCGTCGGCACGCGATTGCATCAGAACAGCCTGTGCGCTTCTGCTACCGGCAAGCGCCGCCTCGATCCTGATCACATTCGCCTTCTGGCTGGGCCTGGTACTCATCATCGTTCCCGGACTGTTGCTGCTGGCGCGCTGGTCGGTCACGACGCCGGTAATTGTCGGTGAAGGGCGTGGCGTGTTCGCCAGCATGCAACGCAGCCGCGACCTGACCAAAGGCAGCCGCTGGCCGTTGCTGTGCATCTGGCTTGTCGTGCTCGTGCCTTCAATCACCGTGGATATTTGGGCGAACGCCTTCTTTTCTCATTTGGTCTGACACTGGGCTTTTTGCTCAACGCCCTGGTCGATACAGCCCAAGGCTTGGTGGTATCGATCGCCATCGTCGTCATGTATGTGGAGTTGCGACAGCTCAAGGAAGGCACCAGCATCGACGATCTGGCTGAGATTTTCTCGTGAGCGAACGTCGCCGATTTCGGTCGGTTGGCTGCCCTCTCAACGACAGCAGCTACGGTCCGCCTGCGGTCTCGTCCGGCACAGGCATGACGACGTGATCGCCACATTAGCCTTGGCCAGTGCTACGTCGAGCTTCTCCTGCACCCCCGGCAGTTCCACGCTCTCGCCGCGCCGCTTCAGACATTCCACCAACCCGTGCAGCGACCAGACATTGTCGGGGTGCTGGGCGCAGCGCTGGACCTTGCCGCTCAGGCCGAGGTCGTCGCGATAGACCTGCTCGGCCTCGTCAGTGTGGCCCTGGTCGAGGACCAGTGCCGCCAGCGCATGGCGCGGCGGTGCATCCAGGCCCAGGGCTCGGTGTAGGACAGATTGTCGTCGAGTTCGACGGATTGGCGCAGATGGGCGTAAGAGTCGTCATGCTGCCCCTGGTGGTAGGCCAACTCGCCATCGAGCAAGGCGGCGCCGACGGCTAGCGAGGCCCGTGCCGGGTTGCTGAGGAAGCGCCGCTCGGGCGCAATGCTCTCGACATGCCTGCGGAAATTTTCGCGCTCACGCTCGGCTGCCGCGAATTGCTTGAGCGTCGCATGGGTGCAGGATCGCAGGATGCGGCGCCGTGCCGGCTTCGCCCGAAAGCCGGATCGAGCGCTCGCATTCCGCCATGTCAGTACTGCTAAGGGAGACGGCCTAGAAAAAAGTTCCTACGCGATAGACCACATGATGTCGTTCTATCGTAACCCGTGGGAGCCCTATGAGGCTCGAGTTAGAGCGATTGACGAAAAGCACGAGGGGCTTCCTGTCTAACTAGCTTTTGGCGCAGGTAGTGGCGCGATCAAGCCGGCGCGGCTTTAAACGCAGCGCCGGCCACCTTAATCCTAGAACGATCACCCCTCCAGCCACACCTTCTCAAAATGCTGTTCCAGCGACTGGTGCTGTTCGCAGCCTTGCACGCCTTTGCGATAGGTGCGGTAGACCGAGCGCCAGTAGGGCTGGATGATGATGCCGGCATCGCGCAGATTCTGCTCGATCCTGGCCATGATCTCCTTGCGCTGGGCGGCGTCCGGCGTTGCCAGCGCCTTGTCGAGAAGTTCGTCGAACTCTTTGTTTGCATAAGCACTTTCGTTCCAGGCAGCGCCCGATTTGTAGGCGAGCGCCAGCACCTGGACGCCGAGCGGGCGGCCCAGCCATTCGGTTGTGGAGAAGGGGTATTTGCTCCAGTCGTTCCAGAAGGTCGCGGCCGGCAGCACGGTGCGCTTCATCTTCAGGCCGGCCTCGCGCATCTGCGCGGCGATCGCATCGCCGGTGCTCTTTTGCCATTCGACGTCGACCGAGATCAACTCGAATTCGTGGTCCGTCTTGCCGGCCTCGCCGAGTAATTTCTTGGCCTGTTCCGTGTCGCGCTTGGCCGGGCCGATATCGGCAAATTCCGGGTGCATCGGGCCGACATGGTGATTGTCGGCAGGCTTGCCGCGGCCGCCGAGGCCGAGCGCCAGCACGGCCGAATTGTCGACCGCAAGCTGGGCGGCGCGGCGCACCTTGACGTCGTCATAGGGCGCGTTGCCGACATTGAAGCGGGCAACGATGGTCGAGCCGGTGGCGATCTCGGAATTCAACAAGCCCATTTGCTCGGTCTGCGACACGGCGTCGGACGCGGTCTCGTGGTCGGTGTCGATTTCGCCGGATTCGAACGCCGACAGCATGGCGTTGGGGTCGGAGCCGTAATCGACCCATTTGATGCCGTCGAGGTAGAAGTCGCCCTTCCACCAGGGCTTGTCCTTGCGCTTCACCTCCGCACTGGGCTCGGCATTCCAGCTGACCAGTTCGCAGGGGCCGGTGGTGATCGCCAGCGCTTTCATCGGATCGTCGCCGCCCTCATAGGTGCGATGCATGATCAGCGCGGGATAGTCGGCCATGCCGGCGATCAGCGAAATGTCGGGTTTCGGCAGATTGAGCTTTACGGTGAAGTCGTCGACCTTCTCGATGCCGCCATCGACCGGCTTCTTGGTGTCGGCATTGACCAGCGCGCCCATGCGTGCGGCGACCGAATTGCCGGCGACGGAAGCATCGCACCAGCGGGTGAGATTGTGGATGACGTCGTCGGCGTTGAAGGTGTCGCCATTCGACCAGGCGATGCCCTTGCGCACATGCAGCGTCAGCGTCCTGGCGTCGTCGCTGGTTTCCCAGCTTTCGAGCAGCCACGGCTCGAAGGTGAAGTCGCGGTTCCAGCGCACCAGATATTCGTTGCAATGGCGCGCCACATTGGACATCTCGACGCCGTCGAAAGTACGTGGATCCTTGAAGCCCTTGACGTTCATGGCGACGCGCAAGGTGCCGCCGCGTTTCGGCTCTTCGGCCCGGGCAGGCGAAGGGGAAAGGCCGCCCAGCGCCAGCGCGCCGGCGGCACTGACGCCAAAGCCGGCCATGATGGCGAGATATTCGCGCCGGTTGACGCCGCCCTTCCTGAAATCATCGGCAACGGGCTTCGCCTGCGGGTGCAAATTGCGGTCGGTCAGCATGAATTTCATCGTCGTTCCCTCTTTTGTTGGGCGCCCCGACGGTCCGTCTCCGCTGGGGGCGGAGGCGACCATCGGGCGCGCCGTTGCCTGAGCAGGTGATGATAAAGCGGGCCGACCCAGGGAAATGTTCTCTTTTCCGCAATTCTTGTGCACTGCTCCGCAGAGGTAGACTGCCAATCTCCCCCCTTGTGGGGGAGATGTCCGGCAGGACAGAGGGGGGCGCTGTCCCGCCATCCCGTCTGCCGACTGGAGTATCTTCACAGATGATCGTTGCGCTGATTTAGGATATTGAAGGGCCGCGATCCTTCGCGCCCCCCTCTGGCCTGCCGGCCATCTCCCCCACGAGGGGGGAGATCAGCGCTTCGTCGTTCTTGCCGAGCACGGCGACGGCGGCGATGGCTGCAAGCGTGCACACGAACGCCTCGCCGGCGCGCGGAACATTTTTGCGGGCGCGCAGAAAACTGTGCACGAGGCGGTTCTCCTCATACCACCAGGCGCGGCCGCCTGCCGCAACGATGCGGTCGCGATAGGTCTCGCCGTCCGATGACAGCGGATCGCATTGGGCCGTGATGATGACAGTCGGCGGCAGGCCGGAGAAGTCATTGTCGCTCAGCGGCGAAAAAGTCGGGTCGTCGGGCGACTGTGCCGGGGCAGCGCGAATGGTGCGGTAGAACGCGATGTCGCGCAGTGTCAACAGCGGTGCCTCGGCATGTTCGACATAGGAGCCGGCACTCTCGTCGCCGCCGAGGCCGGGATAGATCAGCACCTGGCCGACCGCCCGGCGCAGGTGGCGGCGCGAGGCGTGCGCGACCGCGGCGGCAAGGTTGCCGCCGGCGCTTTCGCCGACAAGCACGATCGGCAGGTCCGTTGTCACCGCCGCCCATTCGAACACGGTCAGCGCGTCGTCGAAGGCGGCCGGGTGCGGATGCTCCGGCGCCAACCGGTAGTCGGCCGAGACGACGTCGAAACCGGTGCCGGCGCAGATCTCGGCGCAGATGTCGTCATGGCTGTCGAGCCCGCCAAGCACAAAGCCGCCGCCATGATAGTAGAGGATGACGGCGCGCACGGGCTTGCCCGCCATCCGGTAGTAGCGGATCGGGATGGCGTGTCCCTCATGGGCGGCGATGATGCCGTCGCTGGCCGAAACCCCCTTGGGATAACCCTGATGGAAGGCGCGGCACATCGCATCATAGACCGACCTTTGCTCGGCGATCGGAAGTTCGGCGATTTCTGGCGGGAACCAGTCATTGACTAGGTCGATATGCTCCCACAGCGCCGGGTCGAGCAGGGTGGCGTATTTCCCCCGCCTGGTGGTCTTGAGCTTGTGGACCGTGCCCATCTCTCAGAGCTCGCCGTAGAGACGTTCGGCGTTTTCAAAGGTGAAGCGCAGCGGCACCGAGCCCTCGACCCGCCATGCATCGACGGTGTCGCCCGCCATCAGCCGGCACGCGTCTATCGTGTTGGTGACGGCGCCGCCATAGAGCCGGTTGGCAAGGTTGAGGATGGCGGTCTGGTGCATGGCGGCACTGCCGCTGCCGCAGGCATCCTTGACCAGAAGCACACGAAAGCCGGATGCGACCGCGTCCTTGACGGTGGCGTCGATGCAGGCCTCGGTCCAGACGCCGGCGACGATCAGCCATTCGATGCCGCGCGCCTTGAGTTCGGTTGCGACAGGCCCGGCGCCGAAGGCGCTGGCCTGCGTCTTGACCAGCATCGTCTCGCCGGCCGCAGGCGCCACCTCATGGCAAATCTCGGTCAGCGGATCGGTCTTGTCGGAAAAGGCGGACTTGCCGTCGGCGTCGAGCGGATGGAACGGACGCGCTTTGGCGGTATCGACGACATAGGCCCAGTGATAGAGCGGCACGAAGTTGCGCCGCGCCGCCGCCTGCAGGCGCTGGACGTTGGCAAGCACCTCGCCAAAACCTTCGACCAGATAGCGCTTGTCCTGCCGATGCTCTTCCTGGAGGTCGATGAACGCCGCGGCGACCGCGCCGCGTTTGATCGAGATGGGGCTTTTCATGCGGATAGGCCTTGGTTCGCGACCAACGCCATTCCGTTCAGCGAAGTCGCGCAAACAGTGGTGATTGGCCGGTGCCTCCCCACCTTCGTCATCCACGGGCGAAGCAGGAGCGAAGCTCCGTCGCGGAGACCCGAGGATCCATGCCGTGACGCTGGTCGGAGAGTGCGGCGGAGCAGAACTTGCACCGTTGCGGCGCGGATGAGTCCCGGCATGGATCCTAGAGTCTGCGCCGCGTCGCTGCGCTCCTTGCTTCGCCCTAGGATGACGAAGGCATAGCTGCCGCGACTATTCCCGAAGGTTTGCGATACCGCGCTGACGTTAGTGAGTGACGCTGCGATCAAACCTGCTTCTCCAGAAATTCATCCTCGTAGGGAAAGCGCGACAGAAGCTCGGTGCCGGTGTCGGTGATCAGGATCTCGTCCTCCAGCTTGACGCCCTCGCGGCCGCCTTTCTCGCCGATATAGCTTTCCACGCTCACCACCATGCCGGGCACGACAACACCGTCGCGGCCGTAGGTTTCATAGTCCATGGCGTGCGCTATGAACGGCGTCTCGCCATGCATGCCGACGCCGTGCATCACCGAGGTATAGCGCTGGTCGACGAAACGGTCCGGGATTTTCCACGCCTTTTCGGCGATCTCGCGAAAAGCCATGCCCGGCCTGACGATCGAAATGTTGTGCTGAACCTGGTCGTGCGCCATGCGGTAGAGCGATTTCTGATAGCCGGTCGGCTTGCCCGGCCCGCAGCGGAAGGTGCGCGAAAAATCGGAATAATAGCCATAGCAGCCGATCGTATCGGTATCGAGCGCCAGAAGCTCGCCCGGCCGGATCTTGCGGCCGCTGGCCTCGTTGAACCACGGATTGGTGCGCTGGCCCGAGGTGAGGAGCCTCGTCTCGATGAACTCGCCGCCCTGGCGGATCACCTCGCCATACATGATGGCGAACAGCTCGTTTTCGGAGACGCCGGGTTTTATCGCCTCGCGCACGGCATAAACAGCGGCTTCCGCGCCGGCCATCGACACCTGCAGGCATTTGACCTCCTCAGGCGTCTTGACCGCGCGCACCGCCAAAATCTCGCCCTGGCAATCCTTGACCTCGCAGCCGCGCTTTTCCAGCGCCAGCGCCTGCAAATGGCTGCAGCGGTCGAGCCCGAGCTTCATCGAGCCGCCGCCGTGCTTCGTCAAAAGCTCGGCGATCTCGTCGGCGAAGGGACCAGCGGTTTCGTCGTCACGGCCCGACACCGAAGACCACACCAGCTTGGACGGCCGCGCCTCGTCGATCGTGTCGAGCACCATCGAGACATGGTAGCTCTGCGGGTACTCGAACAGCACGATCGGCCCGTCGGTCGGGATGAAGAAATACCGCGTCGAGTTGCGCAGGAAATAGCCGAACATGTTGCGCGAGCCGGTTGCGTAGCGCTGGTTGTAGGGGTCGAACAAAACGACGCCCCCATAGCCCGCCTCGCGCATCCAGCCGCGCAGCTTGGCCAGCCGGCCCTTGCGCAAGGCGTCGGCATCGATGAAGGACGGCTCGGTATCCGACAGCCACATGCCGCCGGCGGAGTCGGCCGCGACCGGGTGGCGCATGCGGTCCTTGAAATCCACATCCTCGGTGCTGTCGGGGTCGAAAACGACGATGCTCATTGGGTGCGCCTCCTGAAGGGCTAGACCATAGCCATGCGCCGAAAAATGTCTGTGCGAGAATCCGCAGATGTCGTGCGAAATGCCGCAAGAAGGGCATGGATACAAAGGGCAATGTTGCGATCCTTCGCGCCCCCCTCTGTCCTGCCGGACATCTCCCCCACAAGGAGGGAGATTAGCAGCTTTCGCGTCCCGCTCGCCCTGCAACGTTGGTGATTGGCGAAAGCCGAGGCGACATCTGATCTCCCCCCGTGTGGGGGAGATGTCCGGCAGGACAGAGGGGGGCGCTGTCCCGCCAGCATCTCACCGCGTTAGCGCGCAGCGCCCTCTAATGCCGCCGCATCGCCTTCGGCGCGTGCCCATGCTCCTCGCGAAACGCTCGGGCAAAACTTGACATGGACGCGAAGCCGCAGGCCAGCGCCACATCTCGCACCATCAGCGTCGAATGGGCCAACAGGTCGGCGGCGCGCCGCAGCCGGAGCCGCCGGTAATATCCATTGGGCGAAATGCTGAGCTGGGCGCGGAAATTGCGCTCCAACTTGTCGGAGGAGACGCCGAGCCTTGCCGCCAGTTCCGTCATGCCAAGCCGCTCCTCGACCGCATCCTCCATGATGGCGATGGCCGACAGCACCAGTTCGTTCTGGACGCCGGTGCGCAGCCTGAGCGGCATCAGCTTGCGGTCGACGCTCGAGCGCAAGGGGCTGTGCACGAACCATTCGGCAACGCCCGCCGCGAGCTCGCCGCCATAATCGTTGGTGATGATCTCCAGCATCATGTCGAGGCTGCCGACGCCGCCGGCCGAGGTGAAGCGCTTGCGGTCGATGACATAGAGGTCGCGCCGAAGCTCGATATCCGGGAAGGCCTCGGTGAATGCCGCCTGGCTGGTCCAGTGCAAGGTGCAGGCATGGCCGTCGAGCAGGCCGGCCCTGGCGAGGAAGAAGGCGGCGTCGGCCACTGCGCCTATGTGAGCGCCGGCGCGCAGGCTCTTGCGCATCCAGGCAACCGCATCGTCGGCGACAAGCAGGTCCGCATTGCCGCCCGAGCAGACGACGATGCGGTCGACCTTCGGCGCGCCGGAGGCCGAGAACCCCGGTTGTATGACAACCCCATTGGACGCCTCGGCCGTGCCCTGGTCGGCGCCGACGATCACCCAGCGGTAACAATCGCGCTTGGCCAGCACGTTGGCGGCGCGCAATGGCTCGATCACCGAACTGAACGCCATCATCGGAAAGCCGGGAAAGACCAGCACGGCGAAGGTGAGGGGACCTTCGCTCGCTGCGGGTTGCGCCCGGTCGTGTGTTTGGCTGGCACGGTCGGTATTCACAATTGTGTATTTCCTGGGAGCGTCATTGGTGGCAGACAGGAAATGTAGCGGGCTTTTTGGCCCGCCGGCAATGGAGACGACGCCATGTTTGCGGCCCAGACCATCGACAGCACCGACAAGCCGGCCTTCTACCGCGAACTGGCCACCCAGTTGAAGGCGCTGCTGGAAGGCGAGAGCGACTCCGTCGCCAACGCCGCCAACACATCGGCGCTGATCTTCCAGATGGTGCCCGATCTCAACTGGGCCGGCTTCTATTTCCTGGCGTCCGACGAGGAGCTGGTGCTTGGACCGTTCCAGGGCAAGCCGGCCTGCGTGCGCATCGCCGTCGGCAAGGGCGTGTGCGGCACCGCGATCGATCTCGAAATGTCGATGCTGGTCAAGGATGTGCACGAGTTTGCCGGCCACATCGCCTGCGACGCCGACTCGCGCTCGGAACTCGTCGTGCTGCTGAGGGACAGTGACGGCGTCTTCGGCCTGATCGACCTCGACAGCCCGACGCCCGGCCGCTTCGACAAGGACGACCAGGCCGGCATCGAGGCGCTTGCCGCGATCTATGTCGCGGCGAGTTCGTTCGAGGACTAAGCGAACTTCACCAGCATCAGGCTGAAGCAGCCGATGAACAGGAAGGCGCAGGAGGCGAGCGCCAGCGGGCGAAGGCCGCGCGAGCGCAGCTGCGAAATGTTGGCCTGCAGACCCATGGCGGCGAGCCCCATGGTCAGCATGATGGTGGTGGCGAACGCCATGGCCGACTTCACTTCGGCCGGCACGGCAACCAGGCTGTTCAGCGCCACGACGGCGACGAAAGCGGCGACGAACCACGGTATCGGCGGCCGCGCACCGGATTGGCTGCTTGGGCGATCGCCATTGCTCTTGCGGCGCGTCATCAGGCCGAGCGCGATCACCATCGGCGCCAGCATGGCGACGCGGGTCAGCTTGGCGACGGTGGCGATTTCGCCGGACTGGGCGCCGTTCTGGAAGCCGGCGCCGATGACCTGCGCCACCTCGTGGATCGAGGCGCCGGCCCACAGGCCGAATGCGTGCTGGTCGAGGCCGAGCACCGGCGCCAGCAGCGGAAAGCCGAGCATGGCGACGGTGCCGAACAGCGTTATCGAGGCGACGGCATAAGTGACGTCCTCGTCGCGCGCATCGGTGACGATGTTGGTGGCAACGATCGCCGAAGCGCCGCAGATCGAGGTGCCTGCGGCAATCAGTTGCGCCAGCTTGGCGTCGACGCCGAGCAGCCGGCCAAGCGTGATGGTGAAGACGAAGGTGGCGCCAAGGGTGGCTGCCACGATGCCGACGCCGCCCGCGCCGATGGAGGCGACCTGGCCAAGCGTCAGCTGGAAGCCGAGCAGCACGACGGCAAAGCGCAGCAGGCGCTTCTGCGAGAAGGCAATGCCGGCCTTGGCGTGGGCGGGGGTGCCGAGCACGTTGGAATAGATCATGCCGGCGACGACGGCGAGGATCATCGGGCTGAACAGCGCGAAGCCGGAGACATTATGGGCCGAGAAGGCCACCCCCGTGATCATCGCCACCAGCACGGTCCCGGGGATGACGCCATTCCACATGGAATCGAGCCGCTTCCGGCCCACGGCCAGGTCGGCGGAAATCATGCTGATCGGAATATCGTTCGCTAGCTGGGCGGCGGAAGACAATGCAATTCTCCAGGCAAGTACCTCAGGAGAATGTCATTCCAGAATCGATCTTTCCAACGAATTGTTCTTGTTGGAATGATCGATTTTTGTGAACGTTTAGGGCGGCCGAGGTCAGAATGAGAAAGAGCGGCCGGGCGAAACCTGGAGCCGCCCTAGATCATGATGAATTCCCTCACGATCTAACCCCACTTTTTGGGATCATGCCCTAGTATTTCATCCCAATTCGCGCGGCGATCGTATGGTCCTGGCTGTCGCCGTTGCTGCCGACCGCGGTGCTGTAGTTCAGCCCGAAGGCAATACCGCCGATTTGCGCATCGACGCCGAGCCCGATTGACAAATAGTCGTTGGAAAAGGCATCTGCGTTCAGCGCGTAGGGCGTGGTGCCGATATCGGCATAGCCGAGGCTGACGCGGCTGGAGCCGGCAAAGTCGTGCGTATACTCAAAGCGCGCGCGCGGTGTGAGCAGACCCCCAGCTGGTAGGAATGTTGTTCTCGATGCGCAGGCCAAGGGTGCCCGACAGCGTGTCGACGGTCTGCTTGCCGAAGGTCAGATTATAGATGTCGCCACCCGTCTCGGTGAAGCCGTCAAGCGTGGAGTGGGACCCCGACAGACGTCCATAGGGTGATATCAGAGAGTCCGGCCGGCGAAATTCGTAGCCCGCCGTCAGCGACCCGAAGACCTGGCTTCCGTCGCGCGTTCCAGACGCGAAATCGCCGGTATCGGTCACATAGCGCTCACTGTCGAAATTGAGGGCGCCATAGCCGGCAAGGCCATCGACAAAAAAATCTGGCGCCGGGCGGTAGCTGCTATAGGCGGCGACCGAGATGGCATGGGCGCGGCTTTCGGTGCCGTTGCTCCCGACGTCGGTGACGTCATGGCCATAGCCAAACCCGAGACCGGCGGTGAAGGTCGGGGAAAAGCGGTAGTCGGCACCGACGCTCACGCCGACCAGCGTATGGTCGAGCTTGATGGCTCCATCGTCATCGGTGCCGAAATTGACGTAGCCGCCGCTCCAGAAGGCCAGTTCGCCAAATGGGTTCTCGGCCGGCAGTGACGACGTCTGGGTGTCCACGTCCGTGCCAGTTGAAGACTGTCCGGTCTTGATCGGCGACGCGCCGGTCGAAGTCCTGTCCTGCTTTGCGTTGGCGTTGGGCTGAATGCGCTCCGGATTGGGCGCTCCGTAAGTGGACTGCGACGATGCCGTGGCGATTGCGGCGAGCGCCGGATCGTTCGCCGCATTCTGCTGCTGAGCGTATGCGTCGGGATTGTCCGACGATTGCTGGACGGCAACGCTGAGGCCTATCGAATTGTGGCGCTGGTCGCCCTCATTGTGGAGCTGTTCCAGCCTCTGTCCAAATCCCTGGATCTGAATGTCGGCGAAGTGCTTTGCCGCCTCCACCTGTGCCCGAATCAGGCCGATCACTTCCGGATCGCGGGAGGGGTCGGGCCGTGCCGTGACGTTGATGGTCACGGTTGCCGGAGGTGACGTTCCGTCGGCATTCGAGAGCGTGTAGGTCAGGCTGGTTGTGCCGGCAAAGGTGGCTGCCGCGGCAAACTGCAGGATATAAGCGCCGCCATCGGGCACAATGGAAGCCGTGCCCGCTTCGCTCGGCGGCGGCGAGGCAATCGTGGCGCTGGTAAACGGCCCATTCGTAGCCCCTTGCGTCAGGTCGAGGGACCCGGTCGTTCCGGCCATCACGTCCAGCGTGTGGTCCTGTGCCGACGGCAAGTGGATCTCGACGACCACAGTGTAGTCACGTTGGCCGGTAAAGCCGTTGCTGTCCGTGGCCCGCACCGTAAAATCGTAATTGGCCGCGACAGTGGGTGTGCCAGCCAGTGTACCCCCAGGCGAGAGTGCGAGGCCGGGAGGCACCGAGCCGGAAACCACGGTGAAGGTGTAGGGTGCGGCGCCGCCATTGGGGCTGCTTGCGGTGATGGTCTGGCTGTACGGCGTGCCAATATGTGCATTCGGCAATGTTGCCGGCGAAAACTCCACCGTCACCGTGGTGCAGGACAGGACAAGATTGGTCACGTCGGCTCCCGCCACCGTGCCCGAGGCCGTCGTGACCGTGCATGTCTGGTCGGCCGGCTTGGCAGTAACCTCAACGCTCCAGTTGGAGCCGGTCAGCAGGCCATCCGCAAAGGCAAAGGTGGTATCGCCGACATTCACGTCCCTGGTTTGCGTCCCTGCCGGCGAGCTTGATGTCAATTTCAAACTCACCGTCCCGGTCTGACCGCTCGCCGTGCCGCTGATCACATAGAGCGGCTCATCAAAACAGATCAATGCGGACCCATCGCCTGAATTGACGCCTTCCGCCACCGCAACCGATTGCAGCGAGCCGGCATCCGATGATCCGCCGCCGCCGCCGCCGCCGGCGCCGTTCCAGTTCTGCTGGCACGAGGTCGTGCCGACGCCTGCGCCGCCACCACCGCCGCCGACAGTAGCCCCGCCACCGCCGCCACCAGCATATCCGGCACCCAGGAAAGACCCTGAGAAATTTCGTGCAGTTCCGCCTTGGCCATTTGTCTGACCGGCCGTGCCAGGAAAACTATCGCACCCAGCGCCGATCGCGCCACCGGCACCTACAGTGCCACCTTCACCGCCAAAGGGGCCAAGGCCGCCCGAAACATCGGTTCCTGCCGAGCCGGATCCCCCGCTCTTGCCACCGGCGCCACCAGCTATCGAATTTGTAGTGTGCCAGCCCCCGTTGCCACCGCCGCCACCGCCGCCAGCAATTGCCAGGCGGGTTCCGCCCAGCCGCAGGTCGGTCGCCCCGCCACCATTACCGCCGTCGGGAGTACCGCTCGCGCCACCGGGATTGACCGCGAGCGAGCCACGGCCGCCAACGCCGACAGAAAGGATGTCACCCGGCGCGACAGTCAAGGAACCGCTCACCTGGCCGCCGAGCCCGCCGGCGCCGCCTGGGCTCAATGGGCTGCCCCCGATGGTGCCGGCGCCGCTCTTGCCAACCCCGCCTTGCGCTCCCTTGAGATATACTGTGGCGGAATGGGTGTTGCCAGGAACCGAGATGGACTGGTCGCCGCCAGTAAAGCTAAAAGCATGAGCTGTCTGTGTGGGACTACAAGACTGCCCGAGCGCTGACGTCGTGCCCGCGAGCGCGTAGACGACCGTCATCGCGCCTAACAAACGTGAGATTGTACGCTTTGCCAGCCCTCGATGCATGGCGCCCCCCCCGTCAGCCCGTCCAGTGCTTCTCCGCTTATATTATGATGCCAAGATTAGATCAAATAGAAATTTGAACCAATGGTAGGTTGAATGTCCAACAATATTAGCTGTTGCTGTTTTTTTGTACGCGTACGAGAGCCCTACTCGACGGCGCAGCAGTTTAGGCGAGCAACCACCGCGCAAGGTGAAAACTGGCGTTGCCTGGCAGTACACTTATGGCCTTGCCGGCGCCGCCCGCTCTAGCCGCGCGGGTCAACTCGGAGGCTGGGCCAACGCCAAAATCTTGACAGCGCCGCGCTTCCTGCTCCAGCGTGGCGTCATGTTCGTTTTCTCGTTCGCCATCGCCAAGCGACGCCGTTCCTGCACCACGCAGCGCGGCAAGCTGTTTGCGCGACGAAAAGGACCGGCCCAATAAAATTCCGGTTCGTTCGTTCCAGCCCCGCCCGCGATGTCTGCCGGCGGGGTTTTCATGTCTGGAGCCTTTGCCATGTCCAATTCTTCCATCCTGTTTCGGCCGGCCCAACCGGCGGACGCTGCCGCCATCAGGGACATTGTGCGTGCCGCCTATGCCAAATGGGTGCCTCTGATCGGCCGCGAGCCGCTGCCGATGCGCGCCGACTATGACAAGGCGGTCGCCGAACATCCGTTCGATCTCGCCATCGAAAATGGCCGCATCGTCGGCATGATCGAGACCATCCTGGCCGACGATCATCTCTGGATCGAGAATGTCTGCGTCGCGCCACAGGCGCAGGGCAGGGGCATCGGCCGGCTGTTGCTGGAACGGGCGGAGCAGAAGGCGCTGGAGGCCAGCTGCTTCGAGCTGCGCCTGCTGACCAACGGCGCCTTCATGGCCAATGTGTTGTTGTACAAACGGCATGGCTATACGATCGACCGGGAGGAGCCGTTCATGAACGGCATGACGGTCTATATGAGCAAGAAACTGGGTGATGGCCGATAACAGGGAGGATCGGATGGCAGTCAGGGTCCGGTTGAAGCCGCTCACGGGGCGGTATGCGGTTTCGCGCCTCGAAGCAAAAGACAGCATTCCCGGCTGGGCGGACGGGCCGGGCTTCGTCAGCATCACCAGGACAGAGGACGAGCTTTCGGTCGTCTGCCTGCAGGATCGGGTGCCGGACGGGGTGAAGCATGACAGGGACTGGGTCGCCCTGAAACTCCAAGGTCCCTTTGCCTTCGACGAAACCGGCATCGTCCTGTCGGTGATAAAGCCATTGTCGGAAAGCGAACTCGGCATTTTTCTGGTATCCACCTTCGATGGTGACCATCTGCTCGTCAAAGCCAAGGATGAAGCCGCGGCAAGGGGGCTTCTGGTCGCGGCGGGGCACACGCTTCTGTAGCCGTAGGCTCAATCGCCCGCCCTTGCGTTTGACATCGCTCTTGCCCCATCGTTATCCCTGAACCGATACGACGATCTGGCGATCGCCCCCATCAATTCAGAATCCCCCGAGGAGAAGCCCGTGTCACACAATCTGCAGTTCTATATCGACGGCGTGTGGGTCGATCCTGTCGTGCCCAGCACACTCGACGTCATCGACCCGTCAAACGAAGATGCTTTCGCGCAGATTTCGCTCGGCTCAAAGGCCGATGTTGACAAGGCGGTTGCGGCCGCCAAGCGCGCCTTCGAGACATTCGGCTTCACTTCGGTCGAGGAGCGCCTCGATATCCTCAACCGCATAATCGAGGTCTACAAGAAGCGCAGCGCCGATCTGGCGCTGGCCGTATCGCGCGAGATGGGCGCGCCGCGCCAGATGGCACTCGACAGCCAGGTCGGCATTGGCCTGGCACATCTGCGGAAGATGGCCGAGGTGCTGAAGTCGTTCGAATTCCGCCACGTCAAGGGCTCGTCGCTGATCGTCAAGGAGCCGATCGGGGTCGTCGGCCTGATCACGCCGTGGAACTGGCCGCTGAACCAGATCACCTGCAAGGTCGGTCCCGCCCTTGCCGCCGGCTGCACCATGGTTCTGAAGCCCTCGGAAATCGCCCCGCTCGACGCCATCATCTTTGCCGAAATCATCGACGAGGCAGGCGTTCCCAAGGGCGTCTTCAACCTCGTCAACGGCGACGGCCCGGGCGTCGGCCAGGCGCTGTCCAGCCATCCCGATGTCGACATGATGTCGTTCACCGGGTCGACCCGCGCCGGCATCCTGGTCGCCAAGGCGGCCGCCGACACGGTCAAGCGCGTGCATCAGGAACTCGGCGGCAAGTCGGCCAACATCCTGTTTCCCGATGTCGATCTCGAAAAGGCCGTAAGCAAGGGCGTCGCCGGCTGCTTCAGCAACTCGGGCCAGTCCTGCAACGCGCCGACCCGCATGTTCGTGCCGCGCGACCGCCATGACGAGGCGACCGGCTACGCCAAGACGGCGGCCGAAAAATTGACCGTCGGCCCGGCCGATGCGGCCGGCACTAAGCTCGGCCCGGTGGTCAGCCAGATCCAGTTCGACAAGATCCAGGACCTGATCCAGGCCGGCATAGATGAAGGCGCCACGCTGGTCGCGGGTGGACCGGGGCGTCCGGCCGAGCTCAACCGCGGCTACTATGTCCGCCCCACCGTGTTCGCCGACGTCACATCAGATATGCGCATCGCGCGCGAGGAAATCTTCGGGCCGGTGCTGGCGATCATGCCTTACGACACCGTGGAAGAGGCGATCGGCACCGCCAACGACACTGTCTATGGGCTGGCGTCCTACATCCAGGCCAAGGATATCGAGAAGGCCCGCGAAGTCGCCGCCCGCATGCGCACCGGCAATGTCTACATCAACTATCCGCAATGGGACGCCGGCCTGCCATTCGGCGGCTACAAGCAATCCGGCAACGGCCGCGAATACGCCGAATACGGGCTGGAGGATTTCCTCGAGATCAAGGGCATCGCGGGGTATAAGGCAGCGGAGTAGGGGCTGCCCCTTGGGGACCGGCAACCAGCCGGTCCCAAGGCTTCAGCTCTCAAACGTGCGGCTTCACTCTTCCCGGAAAGCTTTCTGGATCTGATCCGACAGCGGCTTCACCAGATAGGAAAGCATCGTCCGGTCGCCCGTCGGGAAGAACACTTCGGCCGGCATGCCTGGCGCCAGCGCCAGCCCGCGCAGCTTGGCGACCTCGGTTTTGGGCAGCGTCACCCGCGCCACATAGAAGGCTGCTCCGGTGCGCTCTTCGATGGTGAGATCGGCCGAGATCCGCGACAGCGTCCCGGTCAGCTCCGGCGTGGTTTGCCGATTGAACGCCGACAGGCGCAAAATCGCATTCTGGCCCATCGTCACCTGGTCGATATCCTGCGGTGCGATATGCGCTTCAACGGTCAGGTCGTCCGTCACCGGTACGATCTGCATCACCTGTTCGCCGGGGATAATGACCCCGCCGATCGTATGCACCGCCAACTGCAGCACCACGCCATCCTGCGGGCTGCGCAGATCGATGCGCTTCAACTGGTCCTCGGCCGCTACCTTGCGTTCGACGAACTCGGAGATCTTTCCCTGGGTATCGCGTAAATCGGTCGCGACCTCGCTGCGAAGATCCTGGTCGATCTGGATGATCTGCAGTTCGATCTCGGACGCCTTGCCTTTCACCTGGGCAATTCCCGCGGTCAACTGGCCATGCTCGCCTTCGAGCCGCACCGCGTCCCGTTCCAGCGACGTCATGCGGTCGATTCCTATCAGCTTGCGATGCCAGAGCGACCGCACGCCTTCCAGCTCGATCTGGATCAGCTCGATCTCGCGGCGTTTCGCCTGCAACTGCTCGGTCAGGCCGGCACTCTCCTGCGTCAACTGCGCGATCCGTTCGCGCAATTGCGATCGCTGGCCAGACCGCGCCTGGTGCCGGAAATCGAACAGCGATTGTTCTCCGGCCATCGATGCGGCGACACCGGCTTCGTCGCGCCGCGATGTCAAAACGTCCGGAAAGCTGATCGTGTCCTTGCCGTCACGCTCCGCCTCCAGGCGCGCCAACCGTGCATAAAACTCATCCAGGCCTTTTGAGACGATCGCCAGATTGGCGCGCGTTGTCGTCTCGTCCAGCCGCACCAGAATATCGCCCGCCTTTACCCGGTCGCCTTCACGCACCCTGATCTCGCCGACCACGCCGCCCGTCGGATGCTGAACCTTCTTTACATTGGAATCGACCACCAGCCGGCCAGCTGCGATCACCGCACCCGACATCTTGGTCACCGCCGCCAGGCCGCCAACACCTCCGACAAGCAGCAGACAGGTAGCAACGCCAGCCACGAGATAGCGGCGGACCTGTCGATGATGCAAAGCGCTTCTGTCCTCGTTCATGCAGGAACGCCTCTTTCCGTGGCGGCAACGACCTTGAGCGGTGCCGCCGATCGGAAGACCTTGTTCAGCACCTCGTCCTTCGGACCGAAGGCCTGCACATGGCCATTGGCCATCACCAGCACGGTGTCGACGTTGGCCAGCACACTGGACCGGTGCGCGACGACGATAACGATGCCGCCGCGGTCCCTGATGCCCTGGATCGCTGCGGACAAGGCCACTTCACCCTCCGAGTCGAGATTGGAATTCGGCTCGTCCAGGATGACCATGAACGGATCGCCATAGAGAGAGCGGGCAAGGGCGACACGCTGCCGTTGCCCCGCCGACAGCGAGGCGCCGGCTTCGCCAACCTTCGTGTCGTAACCGTCGGCCAGATGCACGACGAGATCATGCACGCCGGCGGCCTTGGCTGCCGCAAGCACCATGTCGGATGACGCATCCGGGTCGAAGCGGGCGATGTTCTGCGCAATCGTGCCGTCGAACAACTGCACATCCTGCGGCAGGTAGCCGATATGTTTGCCCAACTCGTCGGCCGGCCACTGGTCAAGCGTCGCTCCGTCCAGCCGCACGGCGCCGCGCGCCGGCAGCCAGACACCTGCAAGCGTACGCACCAGCGATGATTTGCCGGAAGCACTCGGGCCGATGACCCCCAGGCCTGCTCCCTTGGCCAGTGAAAAACTTGCATCCCACACCACCGGCGTGCGTTCGCCCGGCGGCGCGACACTGACATTCTCGACCGCCAGGGCGCTGACAGGCGCGGGCAGGGTCACGCCGGTTGCGCCTTCCGGCAGCGCGGACAACAGCTGCTTCAGGCGTGCCCAGCTTTGCCGCGCTGAAATGAAACCCTTCCAATGCGCTATCGCCAGTTCGATCGGAGCCAGCGCCCTGCCCATCATGATCGAGCTTGCGATCATGATGCCGCCGGTCGCCTCTTGCTTGATGACCAGATAAGCGCCGATCGCCAGCATTGCCGACTGCAACATCAATCGCAGGATCTTGGAAATCGTGCCAAGCGTTCCCGCGACATCGCTGGCTGCCGCATGGGCGTTCAGGTACTCGGCATTGACGGCAGACCACCGCTCGGCGATACGCCCGCCAAAACCCATGGCCTGCATGGCTTCGGCATTGCGCCTTGTCGCCTCGGCCAACGTGCTGCGGACGGCCGCGTGCTGCCCGGCGATCCTTGTCGGGCCGCGGGTCCGGAATTCGGCCAGAAGCGTCAGTGCAAACAGGACAACGGCGCCGGCAAGCGCGGTAACGCCGATCCAGAAATGAAAAATGAAACAGATGCCGATATAGAGCGGCATCCATGGCAGGTCGAACAAAGCGGTCGGTCCGGCACTGCCGATAAAGGAGCGGACCTGATCGAGATCCCGTAGGGGTTGCAGCCCGTCGCCGGAAGGCTTGGCGCGCAGCGGCAGGCGCATCAGCGCCGAATAGACCGACGGGCTCAGCTTTGCGTCCAGCCCCTGTCCCAGCCGAACCATGAGGCGAGAGCGGATCAACTCCAGCACGCCCTGAAACACGAACAATGTTCCCGCAAGCACCGCCAGGCCGACCAGCGTCGGCACGCTGCGACCCGGAACGACGCGGTCATAGACTTGCAACATGAAGAACGAGCCGGTCAGAGTCAGCACGTTGACGACCCCGCTCATCAGGACGATGCCCGAAAACGCACGTCGAAAGGACGTCAGGATTCCGACCAGCGTAAGCGGCGTCGATGGCGTCAGCTGCATGCAGCCTCGCAATCAGGATATGGCATCTCGTCCCTTCAATAGATAACTGCCTTGAGTGTGACATGGACGGGCAAGCCGGCCTGGAACTGCGCGCTGCCCCGCGCCACCAGCCAGCCGTCCGCACGCTCCAGGCGCGCAACGACCTGCAGCGTTGGTGAAGCGGTCGAGCTTGCGGGCAGGGGCAAGGAAAATTCTATGATCTTTGAGCCGCCCTCGCTCTTGAGGCTGGTTTTGGCGGCGCGGCGTCGCCCATTGTCCTGAATGGCGGGATCCTCAAGATAGATCTCGAGATGACCTTCCGGGATAGCCTTGCCGCCCACAAAGGTGACGGCGCCGCGAATATCTGTTGCGCGAATATCTGGCGATTGCGCTGCCGCTGCCCCGGTGGCCGCGGCGACTGCCGCAACTCCGGCGGCCATTAACACTGTGCGGCGGTCGGTCATCGCGTCCTCTCCCTTTTCACTGCGCTGGGGTATGCGGGAGGGGAGCCTGACGGCACCCCTCCCCCGGCAACGCGTTAAATGACGATGAAGTCTGCAGCCGAAAGATCCAGATTTGTGTTCAGGTGTGCAAACTGAACGGCTGCTCCCTGTCCGGAACCATCGGCGTCGTAAGACAATATTCCACTGTCGGTGTCGTAGATGATGCGGTCGTCGGCATCATGAGCAGCGCCGGCTGCGCTCTTGTAGAATGAGCCCAAAGCGAGGGCGCCGTCGCCGCCAACGCTGGCAAAGATGAGGTTGTCCAGCAGGATCGTATCGTCGGCGACCTTGAAGTCCTTGATCCAGTCGATATTGCCGTTCCCGAGTTCTGTCGAGAAGCGGAAATAGTCGTCGCCGGCGCCGCCGGTCAGCGTATCGGCAGCCAGCCCGCCATCCAAAAGGTCGCTGCCGCCGCCGCCGTTTAGCGTATCCGCGCCCGCAACGCCCGGCTGAGCTGGTGCCGGCGGGAATTCGACCGACACGTTCAGCTTGTAAGTCGAGCCCTCCGGCACGGATTCGACCCAGCCATCGCCAGGAGCCGAGTCCGACCATTCGCCCTCCACAATATAGTAGGTTCCGGTTTCCTGAACGATGAAGCTGGTGCTCGAATCGCGGCCGTTGTTGGAGCCGGGGTCGTTGCCGCCATCGTCGTTCTGGGCGACGATATTGCCATCGCTGTCCAGCACCCTGACGATGCTGTCATGGACATTGGGGTCGGCAATGCCATCGATGTCGATGGTGATGATCGTGCCGGCCGCCAGGTTGATGCTGTAATATCCGCCGAGGCCGTTTCCGGTGGCATTGACGGTGGTGTGAAGGGTGGTCGTCGAATCGAAGATGTCGGGGTCAGCCGTCAGCGAGAAGTTGTTCGAGATGTCGAAGGCGGTCGAGACCGAATTGTTGGTCGCGTCCGGTCCGAGCGTGGCGTAGCCGGTGCCCATGCCCGGGCGTGGCGGAGCATCGCCCTGATAGGCGAAATCGCCGAGCAGGGTGTCATCGCCGCCGCCGCCGTCGATCTTGTCGGCGCCGCCCTGGCCGGTCAGCACATTGGCCGCGCCATCGCCGGTCAGGTGATCCTTGAAGCCCGAGCCAGCCAGATTTTCGATCGAGATATAGGTGTCGCCGCCGGATTTGCCGCCACCCAGCTTGAGGTTTTGCCCGATGGCCGCGTCGGCGTAGTCCGCCGTGTCGCTGCCGGCGCCGCCATTCAATATATCGGCGCCGCCACCGCCGGTCAGCGTGTCGTTGCCGGCGCCGCCGGAAAGTTTGTTGGCCTGGGCGTTGCCGATGAGATGGTCGTCGAAGAACGACCCGACGGCGTTTTCGAATCCGACCAGGATGTCGTGTCGGATAACGGTGCCGCGCCCGACGATCTGCACCGGGCCATCGCCATCGCCGCCATTGGCCGTGCCATTGGCGAGGTCGATCGTCACGCTGGCGGAGCTGCCTTCGTAGACGACCGTATCGATGCCGGCGCCGCCATCCAGATAGTCCTGGCCGGCGCCGCCGATGATCGTGTCGTTGCCGGCCTCTCCGTACAGGATGTCGCCGTCATTGCCGCCATCCAGTATGTCGTTGCCGCCGCCGCCGTTGAAATAGTCGCCGCCGCCCCGGCCCCAGAAATGATTTGCCGCCGACGTACCGATGAAACGGTCGATGCGGTCATCGGAGCCGATCAGGTTCTCGATGCTGTAGAAGGTGTCGCCCGTGGCGGTTCCGCCGCTGGCCACGTTCGTCTCGAGGTTGACGAGCAGTTGGAAGGGGCTCTCCTTGCTGAAGTCTACCGTGTCGACGCCGGCGCCGCCCCTGAATATATCGACGCCATCCTGGCCGCTCAGCGTATCGTCGCCGTCGCCGCCGTCGAGGATGTCGTTGCCCTGGCCGCCGAGGATCGTATCGTTGCCGCGGCCGCCATAGAGCGTGTCATTGCCGTCGTCGCTCTCGGTCTGGTCTGGAAGGTCGGCGACATCGATGGTGTTGTTGATGTCGCGGCTGGCGAGCGAGTCGCGGCCGCCGATGATGAGATCATCGCCGCCCTGACCGAAGATCGTGTCGTCGCCGGCGCCGCCGTCGAGCGTATTGTTGCCATTGTCGCCGAAGATGACGCTGGTCATCGTGTTGTCGCCGATGGTCGGTGCGGTTTCGGTGCCGCCGTCTCCAGGCTGGAGTGTCGACTCGTCGGCGTAGATGATGTGTTCGACGTTGGCGATTTTCCGGATATTCAAGTTCCGGTTCAGCAGAACGACCGTGTCATTCCCGCCATTCGCTTCCTCGCGCACGATGTCGTCGAGAGAATCGACGAAGTAGGTGTCGTCGCCGCCATTGCCGGCCATGCGGTCGCCGCCGCCGCGGCCATCCAGCACGTTGGCTCCGTCATTGCCGATCAGGACGTCATCATAGCTGCTGCCGATGCCGTTCTCGATGTAATAATCGGTGCCATCGGCGTTGTGCCCGGCAAAGATCGACACATTGTTGCTGTGGCCGTTGACGCTGGAGAACTGTCCGGCGCGCAAATCGAGGATCGTGCCGGCCGTCGAGCCGGAGAAGTCTATCGTGTCGGTTCCGCCGGTGTCATGGATGACGAAACCGATATCGTGCTGCATGCCCGACGAGGTCAGCCGGTAGCCATCCACGGCACTGCCGAAGCCGTAGACGTTGTCGCCCGTGTTGAGATCGATATGCTGATAGGTGCGCACGCCGTTCTCGTCGACGGTGGAGAAAAAGCGGCGGATGACTGCCTCGATGTCGGCCATCATCGGCGTTGACGCCGACCAGCGGCTGGTTTCACCGACATCGATCCCGTCGAAATAGGACATGACGCTGTATTGCTGACGGTCGTAGGTCCAGGTCGCATTGTTCAGATAATTGATCTGTACGCCGCCGGGGCCGCTGTAATTGTAGAGCCCGGGGTGGTTCAGGCCGAACTCATGACCGAATTCATGGATGAAGGAATCGAAGACATAGCCGCCAATATCCGTCTTGTTGACCTCGGTGTCGTGGAAACGCTGGCCGATGCTGACATAGCGGTCGTTGGAATAGGCGCTGCCGTCGTCCTCTTCGCCCAGTTCGGGGCTGACAACCTGCATCCAGTCCGTTGCGCTGTTGTATGGTGCATTGTCGACGATTTCGAACTTCAACGGGGTGACACTGGCCCACATCTGCAAGGCGCCGATCGCGGCGGCCTTGTATTCGGGATGGTCATTGAGCTCGGAGACATTGATCCTCAGCGTTCCCGCCGCGATCGCCGGCGTTATCGACCGGTCCAGCGCTCCAAGATAGGTGAGGAAGGCTCCGTAATCTTCGCTTTTGCCGTACGGGTTGTCCGGCGTCTGGTCGTTGACCCACCATTGATCGCTGGTTTGGCTTGGGTTCGGCATCCTTGGGACTCCTTGGTCTCGCAGCCGTGGCAATTACGGCTGTACGGTTTAGCAGTTGCCAACCACCGACAAGCATCGTTTGCGTTTGCCGGTCGAGCCCCGTCCCAGTGCCAACAATGCTATTGGAATCTTCGCTTGTCTAGCCTCTGTTCGCGCTCAGTACATATGAAGGTTCTTGGGCGCGCTTGTACCGGCGGGTTTTGAGATACTCGTTTGGTGTTAATTGAGCTATCGCTAATCTATGGTCGTACCTCGCCCGCCATGCGCACCACAATGTCTGCATCAACCATCCCGGCTGGCGCAGGCTGCCGGTCGGGCGGCGCAAAGCAATCCGGCAACGGCCGAATACGCCGGATACAGGCTCGAGGATTTCCTCTCGATCAGGGGCATCGCAGGCTACGAAAGCGGCGGAGTAAGCTTCCGTCTTTCGCTCAAACGCCGGTATGCGCGCTGTTGCCTTTCGCGGGCGGGGCAGGCGGCGGGACCACCGCCTTCGTGCTCTCGCCGGGGGCGTCGACCGGGACGAGGGTTATCGCGCCGGTTGGGAAAATGATCGAGCGTTGCGCAAGGGCACGAGGGCGGAACGCGCAGGCGTGCTTCAGAAACCGCCCGGCGGGCGAAATGTTCATAGGTCACGCGCCAGGGGTCGCTCTCCGCGCGTCTCTCCTCGCCGATCCAGTGAAAGCTGTCGGCGGTGATCTCGGTGAACCGCCACCGCGCCTGCAGGCCGCGCGAGTCGGCGCCCATCTGGACGATGTCCTTGCCTTCGGCCCGCCCGATCTGGCGCGAGTAATCCTGGTTGAGCGGATCGCTCCAGATAATGTGCCAGCCACCAATCCCGGGATCGAAGACGCGCAAGGTCGTGCCATACATGCCTGGGCCTGATCCAGATGTCCTGAATGGCGCGGCCTTCGAGCACCCAACCAAAGTGACACTCGCCATCCCATTTCTGAATTGTGCCGTCGTTGCGGTGGTGGAGCGTCTCCATGTCCCAACTGCCGATCAACCATCCATACAGGTCCATGTCTTTCGCCCGGTCGGCTGGCGGACCTTCGGATGCGAGAGCGGTAAGAAACGTCGCCATGATTGTCTCCAGGCAAGCCGCGCCGAAACGCTGGGCGTTCCAACCCTTGCACCGTTGCGGGTTCCTGGTCTTGGGAAAAATTGCGGTAATGCTGCTGTGAAGGCAGCCGGCCTTCCGCGTTCGCGCCATTCCAAATCTATGCGTGAATGCTAATGTAGCGTCGGCGGGTACCCCAATGCCCGCCTGGCCGGCGCCTCCTCAGGCCATCTCTTGAATGAGCGGCGCCGGCCGCTGATTTGGGCGGCGACCAAATTCCCGCCGGAGGAATATGAGGCGGGTAGGCGATTATTGCTGGGCAATTTTGGCAGGCATTCCGATATCGGTCTGTATCCCCAGAACGTCCGCTGCCCAATCGCGCAGTTCCGGAGAGGCATCGCCGGATTTCATGATCGACACGGCCAAAGCGGCCATGTCCGCGGGCGGCTTGTTGTTTGAAGCCACATAGGTGAAATAGCCGGCCATGATGGCGCATCCCACCGAAATGACCGGTGGGACGATTTGGAGTGCCGCCAAAGCTATTGCGCGCCAGCGGCCTGATCGGCTGGGTGCCGGAAGCTCATCCTCATCCACAAGGTTAGTCCATTCCACACTGCTCACCAGCCGGGAGAACGTTCTCCGTGAGATTGTCTACATTAGTTAAAATGCGGATAGATCCGCGTTGGGATGCCGAGGAACCTCGTCAAAGCGCACCGAGGGCAATGCCCACTGCGCTGGGCGAAATAGATCAACAGGGCGAGGAGTCCAAAGACAACGATAAGTCCAACTGGCCAATACCGTACGATCTGATCAGGATATTTCTCGCTCAGGCTAAGCAACCGGTCCTCGTAAGGGAGACGACTAAAGCCTGCCGGGCCGTTCTGTTGCTTGATGTCCCGGAGGATGCGGCGCGATTCCCTGATATCTCTGTCCTCTGGTTCGGCCATTGCAAATGTCCTCCCTGCCGGGACCGATCTTAGCCTGTTTGCGTGAAGTGCCCAACAGCGTCGACCGGATCGGACGCCAGCGGCGTATGACATCATTGGAACCCAATCAATTCTCGGGCGGCGCCTCATCTTGCCAGCCGGCCAGCTCCGGCAGGTCGTCCAGCCAGCTTTTCTCCGTCATCAAGATTTCGCCGGCCTGTGGTGCCGCCTCAGTGGCGTTTTGAATAAGCCAGTCCATCCACTTTCGATAAGCGGCTGGGGCCAGTTCGGGCGGCAGCACCTTGGCCTTGGCCAGCATGCGTTTACGGAAGCTGAGCTGCCTGCGCAGTTTGGTCGTCGTGAATTTTATCGCCTTGCCCTGGTATTCCACCGTCCAGCGCCCATCGCCGTGGCTGGTCAGCCTGTCGATGGCAAAACCGGCATCGACCGGCCTGTCCCGCCAGGGAAGCTCGATGGCGTTCCGCCTCAGATCGAGAGCCCATCGCCGGTAGTCGGCCCCGGTACGCTGCGGCGGCAGCACGCCAGCCTGTTCGAGGATTTTCCTGCGAAAGGTCGGCTGCTTCTTGATCTGGCCGGTCGTCAGTTCGATGCGGTGCCTACGCAATTCGACATGCCAGCGGATCCTGCCGTTGCCGACATATTTTGCCAGCCTGTCGATGACGAACTCGTCGTCGGACAACTCCACGCATCCTTGGCGGATGCGTTCGAGGATGTACTGGCTGTCAGTGGGCATGATGCCCTTCCCGAGAGATGGGTGACAGTTCATTCCGGAGACATGGGTTACACTTTCGGCCTTTGCAAGGAGAGCAAGGTGCCTTGG